>NZ_JAJQJF010000020.1:0-102071 GCF_021213615.1 Cupriavidus sp. UGS-1
CGGGCGGCGGCGGTGGCCTGCGCACCGATCATCGCGCGTTCGGCCAGACCGCGCCGCGCGGCCTGGCGGCCGACTACGAGGACGCCGTCGCGGGCCGCACCGGCGGCGTGATGAAGCGCTGCAGCGATGCTCGCGCGCATTCAATCGTCGGCGCGCCAGATCCACGGCGCCAGCGAGCAGATCGCCGCCGCCAATCGGGACCTGTCGGAACGTACCGGCCGCCAGCTGGCCGCGGTCGACGAGGCGGCCACCAGTATCGGCGAGCTGCGCGGGCTGGTCGAGCAGATCCACGTGCGCGCGCACGAGTCCAGCGCGATGGCCAGCCAGGCGCGCGACGCCGTCGGGACCGGCAGCGCGGTGGTGCGCAGCATGCGGGCGTCGATGGATGCGGTGCAGGCGCGCTCGCGCGACATCTCCGAGGTGGTGGGCGTGCTGCAGGGCATCGCCTTCCAGACCAATCTGCTGGCGCTGAACGCGGCGGTCGAAGCCGCGCGCGCCGGCGCCGCCGGCCGCGGTTTCGCCGTGGTCGCCAACGAAGTGCGCGCGCTGGCGCAGCGCAGCGCGCAGTCGGCCCGCGATATCGGCGGACTGCTGGGCGAAGCCACCCGTGACATCGAAGCCGGCGCCAGCCTCAGCGGCGAAGTCGAACAGGCGATGGCGGCAATCGAGCAGGCGGTGGTGCGCAGCCATACGCTGGCGGAACGGCTCAATGGCCTGGCCGAGCAGCAGGCGGCCGGAATTGCCGTCGTCGACGGCGCCGTCGCGCGCCTGGACGGCACCAGCCGGCAGAACGCGGGACTGGTGACCACGGTGGCGCAGCAAGCCGAATCGCTGGACTGGCAGGCCGGCGAACTGGCGGCGGATGTGGGGCGCTTCCGCTTCTGAACCAGGCCACCGGGCGCCCACACCGCCAGTGAGCGGTGTGATCGCGGTAGTTCCGCAGTGCAGAACTACCATTCTGCATTGCGGTTGACGACGCCATCGAACGATGTAACCATCGCGGATAGACCAAGCCGGCCGCCGCGCCGGCAACGCCATTCCGGAGTCTTCGATGAGCAGCACCTTCCGCGCCGTTTCTGGCGCCGCTTCGTCCACCGCTTCGTCCACCGCTTCGTCCACCGCTTCGTCCACCGCTTCGTCCACCGCTCTCACCGCCAGCCCGCCGTTCGTGCCGCCCTGCGCCCGACTGCATCAGGCCATCGCGCCCTGGGTAGCGGACCGTCCCGATGTCGTCGCGCTGATGGATGGCGAGCGCTCGATCCGCTATGGCGAGCTGGACGGCGCGGTGCGCCAGACCGCGGCCACGCTCGCCAAGGCCGGCGTGCGGGGCGGGGACCGGGTGGTGCTGGTGACCGAGAACAGCGTCGGCTGCGCGGTACTGATCCTGGCCCTCAGCTCGCTCGATGCCTGGGCCATTCCGGTCAACGCCCGCCTGTCGGCGCGCGAGATCGACAACATCATCGAGCACGCGGGCGCCCGGCTGGCGCTGTACCTGGACAACGCCTATCCCGAAGCACGCGAGCACGGCCTGGCGCGCGGCGCGCAGTGGGGCGAATGGCCGCATGTGGGCCGGCTGCTGATCGGCCAGCTGAACACCGAGGCGGTACCCGAACCGGTGCAGGCGGACGCGCGCGAGCAGGTTGCCGCGGTGATCTACACCACCGGCACCACGGGCGCGTCGAAAGGCGTGATGCTGACGCATTCGAACCTGATGTTCATCGGCCACAGCAACCGCGTGCAGGCGCGCGTGCAGCCCGGCGACCGCGTCTATGGCGTGCTGCCGATCTCCCACGTCTACGGCCTGTCGGTGCTGCTGGTCGGTCCGTTGTCCAACGGCGCCACGGTCTACTACGAGCCGCGCTTCCGTCCCGAGCGGCTGGCGCGCGCGCTGGTCGAGGAGAACCTGTCGGTGCTGCACGGCGTGCCGGCGATGTACGCCAAGCTGATCGAATGGGGCCGCAGCCAGCCCACGCCGCTGCGCGCGCCGGCGCTGCGCATGGCGCAATCGGGCGGCGCGCCGCTGACCGCCACGCTGAAGGCCGCCTTCGAACAGACCTTCGGCATCACGCTGCACAACGGCTATGGCATGACCGAAACGTCGCCGACCGTCAGCCAGACCCGCGTCGATGCGCCGCGCAGCGACTGTTCGGTGGGCCAGGCGGTGCCGGGCGTCGAGGTGCGGCTCGGCGATCCGCTGCCGGACGGCAGCGGCGAGCTGCTGGTGCGCGGCCCCAACGTGATGAAGGGCTACTACAAGCGCCCCGACCTGACCGCGCAGGCCATCGATGCCGACGGCTGGCTGCATACGGGCGACTTGGCCAGGATCGACGCCGACGGCGCCATTTCCATCGTCGGCCGCTCGAAGGAAATCATCATCCATTCGGGCTTCAACGTGTATCCCGAGGAAGTCGAGCAATCGATCAACGCCTACCCGGCGGTCGTGCAGTCGGCCGTGGTCGGGCGTGCGGTCGAGGGCAACGAGGAGGTGATCGCGTTCGTCGAGCTCCGCGCCGGCATGACGCTCGATCCGGCTGCCCTGAAGGCCTTCCTGCGCGAACGGCTGTCGCCGTACAAGATCCCGGCGGACATCAAGGTGGTCGCGCAATTGCCGGCCGCGCCGTCGGGCAAGATCCTGAAGGCCCGGCTGCGCGCGATGCTGGCGGCCGGCGAGTTTTGAGCCCGGACCTGGGACCATCATGGCCAGCGACGATCAGGCGCACGGAATGCCGGCCGCCTCGGTGGACGAGGCGGAAGCCGGCCGGGCTGGCGCCGGCGACGATGCCCCTCGCCACAAGGAGGACCGCCACTTCGTCACCGCGCTGGCGCGCGGCCTCGATGTGCTGGCGTGCTTCCGCGGTTTCGACGCGCAACTGGGCAACGCAGAACTGGCGCAGCGCTGCGGCCTGCCCAAGTCGACCGTGTCGCGGCTGACCCATACGCTGACCGAGCTCGGCTATCTGCGCCTGGAGCCGGACGCCGGCAAATACCGCCTCGGCAGTTCGGCGCTGGCCCTGGCGCCGACCGCCCGCGAAGGCGCCGATGTGCTGGCGGTGGCGCGGCCGCACATGCAGCGCCTGGCCGATCTTTCGCAGGGCGTCGCCTCGCTGATCCTGCGCGACCGCGGCCGCATGCTGATCTTCGAGAACTGCCAGGCCGAGAGCTATCTGACCCTGCGCGTGGCCGTCGGCACGCGCATCTCGGGCCTGACCACCGCCGCGGGCCGCGCCTATCTGCTGGCGCTGCCGCCCGCCGATGCACAGCAGGCGCTGGCCGCATTCCGCGCCAACGACGCGCTGTCCGAGGCCGAGGCGCAGGCGGTGCTCGCGCGCAGCCGCGACGAGGTCCGGCGCATCGGCTGCACCAGCTCGTTCGGCGAATGGCTGCCGGACATCAATTCGATCGCGGCCGCCTTCCATCCGGGCCCCGCGCTGCCGCCGATGACGTTGAGCTGCAGCGGCCCCAACGCGGTCGTGCCGCCGCGGCATCTGCTCGACGTGGTCCGTCCGGTGCTGATCGAATGCGTCGCGCGTATCGAACGCGAACTCGGCGGCAGCGCAAGAACGGACAGCACGCCGCGGCGCTGAGCGCCGGCAGGCAAGCGGCCAGCGTCGAGCGGCCTGCCGTTTGCCACACTGACCGCACCAAATTCGCAAGCATGCCGGCAGCTCGCCGCCATGATTCCGGTGTCCCGCAAATCGATCTGCCCCGCCTGGCGGGCGTGGCCGATCGAAAGCGGCAATCCACTGCCGCGCGCCGCCGCGGCCTTCACCGGACCGACCCTCGCATGCCCACCCTGCTCTGCTGTGCGCGCCGCTTCCATGCGGCGCACTATCCGACCCCACGCGATTTCTTCAACGCCGTCGCCAAGGGCACCGACGAACGCACCCTGCGGCGGATCGTCGTGGAACGCGCTCCGTTCTTCGTCGGCGGCCGGGGCTACAGGCTCGTCGTGCAGAATGCCGGACGTCCAGACGAAGGCGGGCCCGCCGACATCCGGCTGGAGCGCAACTGGCGCGAATTTGGCTGGTTCCGTCGCATCGTGCTGACGCTGCTGAGCTGCGTCGTGCCGCGCGACAGGCAGCGCTGCGAGCGCCCCACTCGCGGTCAGTTTTCGGCGATGTCGTACACCATCGCGCGGCTGCGACAGGGGGCCAGCGTCGCCGTGCCCATTGTGCCGCGTCCCCGGGACGCGCCGGCGCAGGCGGTGGAGCCGGAAACCTGCGCCGCGGAACCGCGACCGCCGATTTCTGCGGTGCTGACGCCCGAAGCCGGCCGCGCAAGGATCAGGTTGTTGCTCGAGCGCATCGACAAGGCGAACTGTTGCAAGCTGTTCGCGAACAAGGCGAAGTGGTGCAAGGTCGTTCGCTCGATCGCCGGCAACGACCCGCCGGAGTGCCACGACGTCGTCGCTGCGACGGTGCTGGCGCAGATGGCGGCCGTGGTCACCTACCTGCGTCGCCACCGCACGGGGAACGCATCGGCCTATGCCGAGGTGATGGGCATTCTGCAGGCGCTGCACGACGCGGCCGAAGCCAACGACGACAGGCTCGCCGACCTTGCCGCTCGCCTGACCGCCGTATGGAAGCAGCACTGGTGGCGCGGCGAGATTCCGCGGTATTCGGCGTTCGCCGCCTTCCGGCTGCCCGGCGCCGTGGCCCGGCGCATCGGCGCCTTCCTGCGCGCCGACTCGCTGCTCTTCGGCAATGAACTATGCACGCTGGAGCTGCGCGACCGCCAGATCAAGCGTCTGATCGCCGCCGCGTCGGCAAAGCCGGCTCCCGCCGTCCCTGCCGACGGCGCCGACAGCGCCGCCCCCGCCGTCGGTCCGGCGGCCTCCTCGGCTGCTAGGGCTTGAGCCGCATCGCCGGCGTGATCTGCCGCGGGTCGGTGCACAGTTCGAGCAGCGCCGGCCTGCCGGCGGCACAGGCGCGCGCGAACGCGTCGGCAAACCCGTCGGCGCTGGTCAGCCGTTCCGCCCAGGCCCCACAGGCCTGGGCAAGCGCGACGAAATCCGGATTGACGATGCCGGTGCCGCTGACGCGGCCCGGATAGCGCCGCTCCTGATGCATGCGAATCGTGCCGTACATGCCGTTGTTGACGACCAGCACCACCACATTGGCGCCCACCGCGGCCGCGGTGGTCAGCTCCTGCGGATACATCTGGAAGCAGCCATCGCCGGCGAAGCAGACCACGGTGCGTTCGGGGTGGCGCAGTTTCGCCGAGATCGCGGCCGGCAGCCCGTAGCCCATCGCGCCGCAGGTCGGCGCCAGCTGGGTGCGCGGCCGGCGATAGGCGAAGTAGCGATGCAGCCAGACCGCATAATTGCCGGCACCATTGGTGACGATCGCATCGTCGGGAAGCGTGCGGTTCAGATGATCAACGACCGCGGTCATGTCGACACCGGTGGCATCGGCGTGCGGCGCGGCCGGTGCGACGAAGCCTTGATGATCGGCGCGCGCCGCGGCGGTCCATTCGCGCCAGCGGACGGTGCTCGGTGCCGGCATGCCCGCCAGCATCGCGGCCCCGGGACCGATGCCGGCGTGGATCGCCAGTTCGGGCTGGTACACCCGGCCCAGCTCCGCCGCATCGGCATGGATATGCACCAGCCGCTGGCGCGGCCGCGGCGGCTCGAGCAGCGTATAGCCGTCGGTCGCGACATCACCGAGCCGCGTGCCGAAGGCCACGATCAGATCGGCACCGCGCACGCGTTCGGCCAGCCGCGGATTGACGCCCAGGCTCAGATGGCCGACGTAGTGCGGATCGCGATTGTCGAGCACGTCCTGACGGCGGAAGGCGCAGGCCACCGGCAGATCCCACGCATGCACGAAGCGCGCGAACGCGGCCGCGTCCTCGTCGCGCCAGTTGGCGCCGCCGGCGATCACCAGCGGACGCTGCGCGGCGGCCAGCAGCCCGGCCAGCGTGGCGGCATCCGCGGCCGAAGGCGAGGCGACCACGGGCCGATACGCGCCGGTGTCGCGGCAGACGGCATCGCCATCGAGCACATCCTCGGGCAGCGCCAGCACCACCGGCCCGGGACGGCCAGAGGTCGCGACCTGGAAGGCGCGCGCGACCAGTTCGGGAATGCGCGCCGGGTCGTCGATTTCGGCCACCCATTTCGCCATGCCGCCGAACATCGCCGCGTAATCGACTTCCTGGAAAGCCTCCCTGCCGCGGTGCTCGCGGGCGATCTGCCCGACGAACAGGATCATCGGCGTCGAATCCTGCGCGGCAATATGGACGCCGACGCTGGCATGCGTGGCGCCGGGCCCGCGCGTGACAAAGCAGATGCCGGGGCGGCCGGTCAGCTTGCCGTCGGCCTCGGCCATATTGGCGGCCGCGCCTTCGTGCTTGCAGACGATCAGCTCGATCGCAGGCTGATCGTGCAGCGCGTCCAGCACGTCGAGAAAGCTCTCGCCCGGCACGCAGAACACGCGCTCGGCGCCGTGGATGCGCAGCGCATCGACCAGGATGCGGCCGCCGCTGCGTGGCGCGAGGGGCTGCGTGGCGGCGGCAGGATCGGGAGAACCAGGAGAACTGACAGACAGGGACGAACTGAGATCGGCGGTAGGCTGGGTCATCGGCGGGCTCATCGAATCGACATCGGAAACGGAGGCGGCTGCGGCTGCGGCTGCGGCTGCGGCTGCGGCACCGGCAGCCAAGGCAGCGGCATCGGAACGGGTGCCCCTGCGTCGCCCCATTGTGCAGGCGAACGCCAAACGGGGAACGAGACAGGACCGATTATCGCGCCAAAATTCCGGACCGCCGCGGCGCACCGCCGCCCAGGGCAATGGCCGCGGGGCCGCACGGCGCTTATCATGGCTGGCCGCCGCGGGCCAAGCCAATGCCGGCTCCAATCGGAACGG
Source organism: Cupriavidus sp. UGS-1 (assembly GCF_021213615.1). NCBI lineage: Bacteria > Pseudomonadati > Pseudomonadota > Betaproteobacteria > Burkholderiales > Burkholderiaceae > Cupriavidus > Cupriavidus sp. UGS-1. Next base: position 6,864 of record NZ_JAJQJF010000020.1, read on the forward strand.
CAATGACTACCGGCAACGAACGCGGGGAACGAACCCCGGGAGCGAACCCGGGCGACAACAGAACGACGAGAGCGAGACGATGAACGACGCGAAGACCGAACTCCTGCTTCCGACCGCGGACCTGCACCGATGGGTCGCCGAGCTCTGGCTGGCCGCGGGCTCCGGCGCGCGCGAGGCAACGCTGACCGCGGACCACCTGGTCGGCGCCAACCTGAGCGGGCACGACTCGCATGGTGTCGGCATGATCCCGAAGTACGTGCTGTCCTGGCAGGCCGGCGAGCTGCAGCTGAACCGCCAGGTCAGCGTGGTGCAGCAGGCGGGTAGCCTGCTGGGCCTCGATGGCAATCGCGGCATGGGACAGGCGGTGACCGAGCAGGCCATGGCGATGGCGATCGACCGTGCGCGCGAGCATGGCGTTTGCGTGATGGGACTGCGCCATTCGCATCATCTGGGCCGCGTCGGCCATTGGGCCGAGCAGGCCTGCGCGGCCGGCATGATCTCGATCCACTTCGTCAACGTGTTGTCCAAGCCGATCGTCGCGCCGCATGGCGGCTACGAGGCGCGCTATGGCACCAACCCGTTCACCATCGGCGTGCCGGTGCCCGGCGCGCCGCCGCTGGTGCTCGACTTCGCCACCAGCGCGATCGCATTGGGCAAGGTCCGCGTCGCCCACAACAAGGGCGTGCCGGTGCCGCCCGGCTGCCTCGTCGATGCCGAGGGCCGCCCCACCACCGATGCCGGCGTGATGTATCCCGCGGACGGCGGGGCGCGCGGCGCGCTGCTCGGCTTTGGCGAGCACAAGGGCTACGTGCTGGCGATGATGTGCGAACTGCTGGGCGCCGCGGTGACCGGCGGCCATACCATCCGCCCAGAGACGCTGACGCACCGCCACGCGGTCTGGAACAATATGCTGGCGATCGTGTTCGATCCGGCCAGGCTGGCCGACAGCACCGCGTTCGGCCACGAGGTGCAGGCCTTCGTCGACTGGGTGCGCGCGTCGCGCCGCCAGCCCGGCTGCGATGCGATCCTGCTGCCGGGCGAACCCGAACGCGAGGCGCGCCGCCGCCGCGCCGAAGCCATCCCGATCGACGCCGGCACGCTGGCCGAGCTCGACGATGCGGCCGCGCGGGTCGACACTGCGACCGGGCGGTCGCCGGGACCGCTGTCGCGGCTATGCAGGCGCTGACGCCAGCGCCATTCCACTTCCCGCGCCATGTTCGCGCTGTCTTTTTTTCTCTCTATTCCACGGAGTCCCCGATGCCCCATCTCGTCATTGAAATCACCGAAAACGCGCGCCTGAACTGCTCGCCCGAGGAACTGCTGGACCAGGCCAACGCCGCGCTGCTGGCCTCCGGGCAATTCCAGGAACCCGATATCAAGTCGCGTTGCATCACGCTGGAGACCTATCGCCAGGGCACCGAACCGGTGGAGCGCGCCTTCGTCCATGGCCGGCTGTCGATCCTCGATGGCCGCGATGTCGCGACGCGGCAGGCGCTGGGCCAGGCGGTCTGCGAGGTGCTCGCCGAAGCGGTGCGCTCGGGTGCAAACAACACGCCGGTGCAGATCAGCGTCGAGGTGCGCGAGATGGAGCGGGCCAGCTATGCGAAGCAGGTGATCGGCGGCTGAAGACGTCTTCCGCCACGATGGCCGGCTGCGTCCGCTATTGCGATGTCGTCGCGGATGCGGCCGACGGCGCCGCCGCGGATGGGGTTGCCGCGGCCGTCGTTGGCGCGAGCCCCGGCACCGGCGCAGCGCTGCCGTCCAGCCCCAGCACCGACAACATCACGCCGGTCTGCCACGCGAAATACGGGTTGTAGGTCAGCCGCGCGTGCACCTTGCCGGGCTCACGATAGCCCCAGTCCGAGTACCAGACCTCGCCGCCGTCGACACAGCGCCGGTACTCGGCCGGCTCCTGCCCGTTCAGGCAAAGCCGCAGCGATCCCTGCCGGCCATAGAGCGGATTGGCATCGGAAAACAGCACGCCCATGTGCGAGAACTGGCTGATGCGCTCGGCCGGCAGGCGGTCGGGGCGGACCAGCACGCGGCCCGCGCCGGCATTGGGCACGGCATCGGCACTGGCACTGGCACTGGCATTGACAACGGCATCGGCGCCTGCGTTGCCCTCGCCCGCCCCATACCAGATCAGCCGGCTCGCCGGATGCGTGAAGCGCGTGCCGAACACTTGCCTCACGTAGTGCGAGTCCACCACCGAATCGTGCTCGGCGACGATCAGCAGCGCCGGCTTGTCGTAAGGCCGCGCGTTCAGCGCGGCGCGCGCCGCGACATTGCTGCGGTAGTACTGCGCGAAGCCGTTGGTCGGCGTGTTCAGGTAGCGGACCGGCGTCTGCTGCGGGCGATCGTCTCCGGTCGACAGCAGCCACGGCACCACCGGCGCGAGCCACGGCGTCAGCCACTCCCACCGGCTGCCGGAGCGCAGCGCCGGCGATACCAGCAGCAGCCCGGCGACCTCGGGGTGCGCCTGCGCATAGTCCAGCACCAGATTGGCGCCGGTGGAAAAGCCGCCGAGATACAGCGGCCCCTCGCCGACGGAGTCCCGCAGCGCCGCGGCCTGCTCGCGCAGCACGCGCTGCCAGTCTTCCAGCGTGACGCCCATCAGGTCCGATGGCGCGGTGCCATGGCCGGGCAGCAGTACTGTGCGCACCAGCAGCCCGCGCTCGGCCAGCCGCGGTGCGATATCGACGAAGGACCACGGCGAATCGCCGAGCCCGTGCACCAGCAGCGCGCCACCCCGAGGGGTGCCGGCCGGGCGCCATTCGCGCGGCAGATTCCATTCGGTCTCGGCGCGCATGTCGGCCGACACATAACGGCGTCGGCCTTCCAGCGCGGCCAGCGCTTCCGCGCGATGGGCGGCGAAGGTCGGTGCGATCGAAGGCCGCGGCGCCACCGCGTCGTGCCGGGCGGTGACGCTGCAGGCCGAAGCGAGCACGATCAGCCCGGCGGCGACCGGGATCATCGCGGCGATCCCGAGGCGGCGGACACGGTTTGCCATGCGCACGCTGCGCGGCGTGCGCCCGCTTTCCCCGCCGATCATGCCGTGGCCGCCTGTGTCAGCGCAGGCAGGCTGTCGGAAGTCGGCGCCTGCGGCGGCAGCGCCGGCAGCGTCAGGCCGATGCAGACCACGCCGCGCGACTGGCGCGCGAACACGGCGCCGCCATGCATCGTCGCGATCGCCTTGACGATGGCGAGGCCAAGTCCGTGGTTCTGGCGGCTGTCGGCGCGCGCGCTGTCGACGCGGTAGAAGCGGTCGAACAGGCGGTCCATCTGCGCGGTCGACAGCGGGTCGGCCTCGTTGCGCACCGCGATCGTCACCGCGCCGGCATCGTCGCCGATCTCGACCGCGACCGGCCGGCCGCGCAGGCCATGCTGCAGCGCATTGCCCAGCAGATTGGTGATCGCCCGCTGCAGCAGCGAGGCGTTGACGCGGGCACGGGCGTCGCCGACGATCTCCAGCATCGCGCCGGCGTCCTCGAACAGCATGTCGAGAAAGTCCGCGCTGCGCCGCACCTCATGCGCGACCGACACCTCGACCAGGTCGCGCGCGAGCGCGCCGCGGTCCGACTGCGCCAGAAACAGCATGTCGACGACGATGCGGCCAAGCCGCTCCAGGTCCTCCAGGTTCGACTGCAGGATGTCCTCGAGCTCGCGCACGCTGCGCGGGCGCGACAGCGCCACCTGGGTCTGGCCGATCACGTTGCCGAGCGGCGTGCGCAGTTCGTGCGCGACATCGGCATTGAACGCCGACAGCTGCACGTAGGCGCGTTCGAGCTTGTCGAGCGCGCCATTGAAGGCCAGCACCAGGCCGGACAGTTCGGCCGGCAGGTCGGTATCGGGCAGCCGCTCGAGCTTGCGCGGATTGAGCTCGCCGGCATGGCGCGACAGCGCCTCGATCGGCGCCAGCCCGACCTTGGCGATGCGCCAGCCGAGCACCGCCACCGCGAGCACGCCGAGCGCCGAGCAGACGATCAGCGCGATGCCCAGCGCGCGGCTGGTCTGGTAGAACGGCGCCTGGTCGACCGCCACCACCAGCGCCAGCGCCGGGCGCTCGTCCAGCGCGGGAATGATCCGCTTGAGCATCAGGAAGCTGCGGTCGTCGAACTGCACCGTCCAGACGTCCGGCGCACGCTGCTCGGTCACCGCGTCGCGCGGGAACGGCTTGCCGAAGCGGAAGCGCGGGTCCGGCGTGTCGACGAAGTAGCGCAGGCTGTCGTCCTCCGGCGTCATGCCGGTCAGCACCGCGCCGAAGCGCTCCCATTGCGGCTGCGTGCCGTAGTGCGCCGCCTTCGGGCCGATCAGCTGGAAGCGCGCCTCGAGCTCCTCGAGCTGGCGCTTCTCGAGCTCGACGCACTGGACGTAATACATCACGAAGCCGGTGACCGAGAACACCAGCGCCGCCGCGAGGGCGAACATCGCGGCCAGCCGCGTGGCGATCGAACGGCGGCGGCTCACGCGACCTCCTCGGCGCGGCATTCGAGCACATAGCCCATGCCGCGGATGGTATGCAGCAGCTTGGGCTCGCCCGGCCAGTCGAGCTTGGCGCGCAGCCGCTTGATCGCGACCTCGACCACATTGGTATTGCAGTCGAAGCTGATGTCCCAGACCAGTTCGGTGATCGCGGTCTTCGACACGATCTGCGACTGGCGCCGCGCCAGCACCGACAGCAGCGTGAATTCGCGCGCGCTCAGGTCTAGCCGCCGGGTGCCCCGCATCGCGCGCCGCGACAGCAGGTCGATGCGCAGGTCGCCGACTGTCAGCTGCGACGGCTCGCTCTGGCGGCCGCGGCGGGTCAGCACGTTCAGGCGGGCCAGCAGCTCGAGGAAGGAGAATGGCTTGGCCAGGTAGTCGTCGGCGCCGGCATCGAAGGCATTGAGCCGGTCGTCCAGGTCGTCGCGCGCGGTCAGCATGATGACCGGCGTCTGCTGCTCGCGCCGCAGCGACTTGAGCATCGATACGCCGTCGAGGTCGGGCAGCATCACGTCGAGCACGATCGCATCGTAGGGCTCGGTACAGGCCATATGCAGGCCGTCGACGCCGTTGGTCGCGGTGTCGACCACATAGCCGTTTTCCGACAGTCCACGGCGCAGATAGTCGACGGTCTTGATCTCGTCCTCTACCAACAACAGTTTCATGGGTCCGGCCCTCCCGTATCCGGAAAACTCGCGGAAAACTCGCGGAAAACTCGCAGAACAATTCGGCGGCAAGTTCGCGGCAAAGTCGTTGTCCGCAATGTCCGCGCCAACGGCGCGGCGCTGCCATTTCCGGACTATAGGTGAAAGCCGCTGGCTGAACCTGTCAGCGTTGTCAGCTTGCGGCCGCGGCGGCCGGCGCTGTCCGCCCCGACCTTTCCGCCGCGACCTTTCCGCTGTCACCTGCCCTGCACCGCGCCGCCCGCATCCTGACGCAATTGTCAGGCTGGCGTCACTGACGCGTCCGGCCCGGTTCGTAGACTGCTAACCGTGCTTGGCCAAGCCGTCTCCCCTCGTCAAGGTTCCAAGAACCGCCCCGGATCCCAATCTGAAGGAGTGTTGCCATGACTCGACCGACACCAATCGCCGTTCCTCACCGATCTTCCGGCGCCCCGCCCCGTCCGCGTCCGCCGCTGGCGGCGCAGCGGCTGCGTGCATTGCGCCAGCGCTGGCAGGCGCGCCGCCGCGCGATGCTGGCCGCGCTGCTGCCCACCGTCGCGATGATGGTCGGCGCGACCGTCTCGCTGTCGGCCAAGGCCGCCCCGCGCAGCGCCGATCCGTACACGGACGGGGCGCGCAGCGCGACGCAGAAGTTCGATGTGTTCACCGAAGGCGCCAACCGGCTGGGCCCGCGCGACAGCTTCACGCAGGGCGGCCATGCCCCCGACCATCGCGATCGCTTCACCGACGGCGCGCATACGCAGGAAACGCCGGGCGACCATAGCGCCTGAGGCCGACAGTACGCGGCCCCCGCCCTGCTTGCCGCGAACGGTGGGTGGGGCAAATGCCTGGCGGTTAATTGCAAACGACAAAGGCGTCGTGCCGTAACGCGCCAATGAGAAAGGGAGCCGCAAGTGGCTCCCTTCTTCACTGCCTGCCGCGTCAGGCGTTTGCCCGTCGCGGCCACGTCGATGACGGATTACAGCGCAGCGTCCTTGAGCTTCTTCAGCGGACGGACCTTGACCTTGACGCTGGCCGGCTTGGCCGGGAACCAGCGCTCTTCGCCAGTGAACGGGTCCTTGCCGAAGCGCTTCTTCTTCGCCGGCACCTGTTGCGCGGTGATCTTCAGCAGGCCGGGCAGCGTGAATTCGCCGGCGCCCTTCTTGTGCAGCGCGCTGACGATGGTGTTTTCCAGATGGGCGAGCACCGTCTTCACGGCCTTCGGCTCGACTTGCGTCTGCGCGACCAGGTGAGCGACCAGGCTGGATTTATTGAAGGTGTCCTTCAGCGGACGCGGGGTTGCGGTTGCGGGCGCAGCGGCCTTCTTCGCGGCAGCCTTCACGGGCGCCTTGGTTGCCGGTGCCTTCTTGGTCGCGGCGGTCTTGGTTGCAGCTTTCGCGGTCGATTTCGCTTTGGTCGCCATATTGGTCAGATAGAGTTGAACGGTTGGCGCCGCAAACCCCGCGAAAACAGCGTACGGCTGCGGCGGCCACCGAATCATAGCGGAAAGTGACGCATTTCCAAGGGGGTTTGGCCCGTTACCCCCCTGAAACCCCGTAAAAACCCGGTGAAAAGTCCCGCTATCTGTCGCGCCGATGCATCGACGCATGGGCGTGGCATCGCGCGGCATCGCTTCGGCCAGGCCGATGCCATGGCGATTCAATGCGCGTGCGCATCCATCCGTTCGCGCGTATCGCGTGCCAGTCCCAGCGCGAACGCCGTCTCGGCGACCAGGAACAGCGGCCCGATCAGCAGCCCGACCAGGTCGTCGACGAAGGCCGGCTTGCGCCCTTCGTAGTAGTGGCCGACGAACTGGATGACCCAGCCAAGCACGAACAGCCCGATGCCGATCGCCAGCCAGGCGCCCGTCGACAACTCGGCGATCCGATGGCCGACGTAGACGAACAGCGCAAGGATCACCGTCATCGCGATGCCGAAGCCGGCCGACAGCCGCAGATAGAACAGGCACGACAGCAGGTAGACCACGATGGCCGGGGTCAGCACCGCGGCGCCGTCGCCGAGCGGGACCTGCGGCCGCGCCAGCAGCGTCGTGACCGCGAGCACGATCATCGGGATGCCGACGAAGTGGGTCGCCACGTTGCGGCGGTCGCGGTGATAGGCAGCGTATTGGGATAGATGGTCGACCAGCGTTTTCATGGCGTCTCCTGCTGTCTGCGGACATTGCGAACGGCATGCCGTGGCGCGTTGCGAGCGGTTCCGGCCCGGCACGATCGATTTATAGTAATGGGCACGCCAGGCGCGGTCTGTCCGAATTTTGACAGTCCGGCTTTCGTCGCTGGCCCCACCGACGCACCTCGGCCTCGGCTCGAACGTTGCGCTGCGTCGCGAAGACGATGGAGACCACCATGGGCATCCCGCCCCTCGCCTGCCCCACGCGCGACACCGCCGATGCCGCCGATGCGCTCGCGCCGCTACGCACCGGAAGCTGGTTCCGCGGCCTGCCCGCGGACATGCGCGCGGCGCTGCTCGACGGCGGCACGGTACGCCGGCTCGAACCGGGCGAGGTGCTGTTCCAGCGCGGCGATCCCTTCGACGGCCTGTACGCGGTGATCGCCGGCGCGGTGCTGGTGCATGCGCACGATGCCGGCGGCAAGGCCGCGCTGCTCGGCCTGCTCGAGGCCGGGGCATGGTTCGGCGAGATCTGCCTGTTCGACGGACTGCTGCGCACGCATGACGCCCGCGCGGCCACGCGTGCCGCGGTCTGGCACGTGCCGCGCGGGCGGCTCGACACGATGCTCGCCGCGCAGCCGGCGTGGTGGCGCGAATTCGGCAAGCTGCTGGCCGGCAAGACGCGCGAGGCGTTCCGCTATGTCGAGGAGGCCCAGTTGCTGCCGCCGCTGGCGCGCACGGCGCGCCGGCTCGCGGCCATCGCGCGATCCTATGGCGACACGAGCGCCGCCGCGGAAGATCGAATGCGCCAAGCCCATCGCTCGATCCATCTGCCGCAGGAACAGCTGGCCCAGATGCTTGGCCTGTCCCGGCAGACCGTCAACCATGCGCTGCGCGAACTGGAGGCGCGCGGCCTGCTGCGGCTGCGCTATGCCGATATCGAACTGCTCGACCTGTCGACCCTGGAGACCTTGACGTGACCACACCGGTAAACCCATCCGCCCAGCCGGCCCTGGACGGCGCCCGGCTCGACGCCTATCTGGATCGCATCGGCCTGCAACAACGTCCGGCACCCAGCCTCGAGGCGCTCGACGCGATCGTCGCCGCCCATCTGCGGCGCATCCCGTTCGAGAACATCGACGTGCTGCTCGGCCGGCCGATCGATATCGCGCTCGACGCGGTGTTCGACAAGCTGGTGACGCGCGAACGCGGCGGCTACTGCTTCGAGCACAACACGCTGCTGGCCGCCGCGCTGACCGCGCTCGGCTTCGAGGCGATGCCGCTGGCCGCGCGCGTGCGCTACGGCATCGACGAAGGCGTGCCGACGCCACAGTCGCATCTGCTGCTGCGGGTGCGCGTCGCCCATCGCGACTACATCGCCGACGTCGGCTTCGGCGGCCCGAATCCGCCGTGCGCGCTGCCGCTGTCCGAGCCGGCGCCGGAAACGTTGCCGTTCCGGCTGGTCGGTGCGCCGTTGAGTGCGGCGTCGACTGGCACCTTCCACCTGCTCGATCTCGAGCTGAAGACCGAACACGGCTGGACCAAGCTCTATCGCTTCGACCTGTCGCCGCAGGCCTGGATCGACTACGCGGCGCGCAACTGGTATGTCTGCACCCACCCGGACAGCGTCTTTCTGCATCGGCTGATGGCCGCGCGCACCGACGGTGCAGTCCGCCTGACGATAACCAACGGCGAGCTGACCGAACGCGATTCCGATGGCGCGAGCCGCCACGTGCGGCTCGAAACGCCGGAGCAGATCGTCGCCACGCTGCGCGAACGGATCGGCGTGCGGCTGGACGACGAGACGGCGGCGAGCCTGCGCGAGTGGCTGGCGCGGCAAGGGTAAGGCGTGCCGGCGCACACCATGCACGCCGTGAATCCCCCGCAGAAAGAATGCTGATAAGGGCCGCGGAACGTGTGCCGGCCTGTGGACGCGGCCAGACCCACCGACCATAATGTGCCGATCGCCGTCGCCCTGGCATCGCGGGCGCGGCGCCACGCCAACATCAGAATCCACCGGAAAACGGGATCGGTAGAGGAGACACCCATGTCATTGTTCGATCTGAGCGGCAAGGTCGCCATCGTCACCGGCTCTTCGCGCGGCATCGGCCGCGCGATCGCCGAGCAGATGGCGGTCCAGGGCGCCAAGGTGGTCATTTCGTCGCGCAAGGCCGAGGCCTGCCAGGAAGTGGTCGACGCCATCAACGCGAAGCACGGCGACGGCACCGCGATCGCCGTGCCGGCCAATATCTCTTCCAGGAGCGATCTGCAGCATCTGGTCGACGAGACCAACCGCGTGTTCGGCAAGATCGACGTGCTCGTCTGCAATGCCGCGTCCAACCCCTACTACGGTCCGATGGGCGGGGTCACCGACGAGCAGTTCCGCAAGGTGCTCGACAACAACGTGATCTCGAACCACTGGCTGATCCAGATGGTCGCGCCGCAGATGATCGAGCGCAAGGACGGCTCGATCATCATCGTGTCGTCGATCGGCGGCCTGCGCGGCTCGCCGACCATCGGCGTCTACAACATCTCGAAGGCGGCGGACTTCCAGCTCGCGCGCAACCTGGCGGTCGAGTTCGGCCCGCACAATGTGCGCGTCAACTGCATCGCCCCGGGCCTGATCAAGACCGACTTCGCCCGCGCGCTGTGGGAAGACCCGGTGCGCTACAAGCAGTCGACCGAGAACGCGCCGCTGCGCCGCATCGGCGAACCGGTCGAGATCGCCGGCGCGGCGGTCTACCTGGCGTCGAGCGCCAGCTCCTTCATGACCGGCCAGGCGCTGGTGGTCGACGGCGGCGTGACGATCTGAGCGGCGTCACGCTCGCCGTCCGATGGCAACGCCGACCCGCAGTCCACAGGGCAGCGCCGACGGTAGTTCGCCGGCCTGGCCGGCGATCTCGCTGGCCGAAGCCCATGCCCGCCTGACCGCTCCGGGCGCACCGTTCGAAACCGAGGTGCGCGAAATCCGCGGCATTCCGACCACGGTGTGGAAGCACGCACCGCCTACGCTGCGCGACCTGTTCCTGCAGGCCCGCGCGCGCGGCGAGCGCACCTTCGTCGTCTACGAGGACCAGCGCGTCTCCTATGCCGGCTTTGCCCGCGCGGCGCTGGCGATCGCGCATGCGCTGATCGAGGACGGCGTGCGTCCCGGCGATCGCGTCGCGGTGGCGATGCGCAATCTCCCCGAATGGCCCGCCGCGTTCTACGGCGCGCTGCTGACCGGCGCCATCGCGACGCCGCTGAACGCGTGGTGGACCGGCCCCGAGCTGCAATACGGCCTGACCGATTCCGGCTGCAAGGTCGCGATCATCGACGACGAGCGGCTCGAGCGGCTGCGTCCGCATCTGGCCGACTGCCCCGCGCTGCTGCGCATCCATGTCTGCCGCGGCGGCGGGGATGGCGCGGATTGCGGCCATGACACCATGGCGCGGGATGCCGACCCGCGTGTGGTACCGCTGGAGCGGACCACCGGCGACGTGATGGCCTGGGACCGGCTGCCGGAGCTGCCGCTGCCCGACGTCGCGATCGATCCCGACGACGACGCCACGCTGTTCTATACGTCCGGCACCACCGGCAAGCCCAAGGGCGCCATCGGCACGCACCGCAATGCGACGACGGTGGCCTTCTGCGGCGGCTTCGGCCCGGCGCGCAATTTCCTGCGCCGCGGCCAGCCGATCCCCGAACCCGACCCGCTGGCACCGCAGAAGTCCACGCTGCTGTCGGTGCCCTTTTTCCATGTGACCGGCTGCATGTCGGTGCTGAACGGCGCGCTGCACGCCGGCAGCAAGATCGTGCTGATGCGCCGCTGGGACGCGCTGCGCGCGATGGCACTGATCGAGCGCGAGCGCTGCACGGTGGCCGGCGGCGTGCCGACCATCGCCTGGCAGCTGGTCGAGCATCCCGAGCGCGAGCGCTTCGACCTGTCCTCGCTGGAGAGCGTCAACTACGGCGGCGCGCCGGCCTCTCCCGAGCTGGTCCGCCGCATCGTCGAGGTGTTTCCGAAGTCGATGCCCGGCATCGGCTGGGGCATGACCGAGACCTCGGCGACCTTCACCAGCCACAACGCCGAGGAATACCTGCATCGGCCCGACAGCAGCGGCCCCGCGCTGCCGATCGGCGAGATGAAGGTCGTCGACGGCCGCGGCCGCGCGCTGCCGCCCGGCGAGGTCGGCGAGCTGATGGTGCGCGGCGCCAATGTCGTGCGCGGCTACTGGAACAAGCCCGAGGCCACCGCCAGCACCTTCGTCGACGGCTGGCTGCGCACCGGCGATATCGCGCGGCTGGACGAGGAAGGCTTCCTCTATATCGTCGATCGCGCCAAGGACATGCTGATCCGCGGCGGCGAGAACATCTACTGCATCGAGGTCGAGAGCGCGCTGTACGCGCATCCGGCCGTGATGGACGCGGCGCTGGTCGGCATTCCGCATCGCACGCTGGGCGAGGAGCCGGGCGCGGTGGTCGGCGTCAAGCCGGGCGCCAGCGTCACGGAGGCCGAGCTGCAGGCCTTCGTCGCGCAGCGGCTGGCGGCGTTCAAGGTGCCAGTGCGCGTGATCGTGCGTAGCGAGACGCTGCCGCGCAATGCCAACGGCAAGATCCTGAAGTCCGAACTGCGCAAGCTGTTCGACGACGGCGCCAACGCCTGACCGCGCGCAACGCCCGATCTCACGACAACCGGGAGCAATCCATCTTGGCCTCAGCCCCTTCGTCCGCCCGCGCCGCCTGGCGCGGCGCCCTGTCCGTACTTGCCGTCGCCGCCGCGCTGGCGGGCGCCGCCGGTTGCGCCAGCCATGCCCCCATCAGCCGGGCCGGCGACGTGCCGGAACTGCGGCCGGGCGTCCTGGCCGGCTATCTGCCCGCGGACCAGCGTCCCGACAGCCTGCGCCTGGTGCCGCCACCGCCGGCGGCTGGCTCGGCGGCGCTTGCCGCCGACGAGGAAGCGGCGCGCGCGAACCTGGCCAAGGCGGGCAGCCCACGCTGGCAGGTCGCCGTCGAAGATGCCGATCTGAAATTCCCGCAGGCCGCCGAGACGTTCTCCTGCACACTGGGCGTGCCGATCAACGAACGCGATACGCCGCAGCTCTATCTGCTGCTGCGGCGCAGCCTGGTCGACGCCGGCCTGTCGACCTATCGCGCCAAGGACCACTACCGGCGCCAGCGTCCGTTTCTCGTCAACCATCTGCCAACCTGCACCCCGGACGAGATCGACAAGCTGTCCAAGGACGGCTCCTACCCGTCCGGCCACAACGCGGCCGGCTGGGCCTGGGCGCTGATCCTGACCGAGGTCGACCCCGAGCGCGCCGACGCGATTCTCGCGCGCGGGCTCGCCTACGGCCAGAGCCGCCTGGCCTGCAACGTGCACTGGCAGAGCGATGCGAACCAGGGCCGCATCATGGGCGCCGCGACGGTGGCGCGCCTGCATGCCGATCCAACCTTCCGTGCCGATCTTGCCGCGGCGCGCGGCGAGGTGGCGGCCGCCCGGGCCAAGGGCCTGAAGCCCACGCGCGACTGCGCGGCGGAGCGCGCGGCGCTGGGGCAGTAAGGCCCCGCACGCGTCAGCGCACCGGAATTGGCGTGGCGGCCTCCACCGGCACCGCCGTCACGCTGTTCTTGGGGCTGCCCGACACGATGCGGTCCGAATAGGTCAGATAGACCAGCGTGTTGCGCTTGCGGTCGACCACGCGCACCACATGCAGCGTCTTGAACAGGATCGACATGCGTTCGGAGAACACATTGTCCTGCTGGCGCAGCGGCCCCTTGAAGCCGATCTTGCCGACCTGGCGGCAGGCGATCGACGCCTCCGCCGGATCCTCGGCCATGCCGAGCGAGCCCTTGATGCCACCGGTGCGGGCGCGCGAGACGTAGCAGGTGATGCCGTCGACTTCGGGATCGTCGTAGGCCTCGATCACGACGCGGTCCGAGCCGGTGACGCGGAAATGCGTGTTGACGCTGCCGATCTCTTCGGCGTGCGCCGGCGCGATCGTTGCCAATGCCAGCGCGGAAACCAGTGTGGAAACCAGCACGGAAGCCGGCGCGGCGGACAGCGGGCGACGGGATGCGCGCGCCATGGTCAGCTCACCGCGCCCTGGATCTGGTCGTGCCGGCGCTCCATCTCCTGGCGCAGCTGGCGGCGCAGTTGCGCGGCCGCGAAGCGCTGGCGCTCGACCTCGTCGCGCGGCACCAGCGTCGGCACCTCGGCCGGCTTGCCGTCGTCGTCGACCGCGACCATTGTGAAATAGCAGCTGTTGGTATGGCGCACCAGCTTGCTGCGGATATTCTCGGTGATGACCTTGATGCCGATCTCCATCGAGCTGCGGCCGGTGTAGTTGACCGCGGCGAGGAAGGTCACCAGTTCGCCGACATGGATCGGCTGGCGGAACACTACCTGGTCGACCGACAGCGTGACGACATAGCGCCCGGCGTAGCGGCTGGCGCAGGCATAGGCGACCATGTCCAGATATTTGAGGATGGTGCCGCCGTGGACGTTGCCGGAGAAATTGGCCATGTCCGGCGTCATCAGCACGGTCATCGACAGTTGATGCGAGAGGTCGTTCATCGGGAGCGGCGCGAGCAATCGGCGCGGTGTAGTTGAGAATGCGGTAGCGGAATGCGGGGTGGCGCAATGCGTGCGGATTCCGCTTGCAGGATGCGAGTGTAGCGCGGCGCGGCGACGGCGGCGCCAAATGAAAAAAGCGGCCCACATGGGCCGCTCTCCCGGTTGGCATCCGCTGGATGCCCGCTCTTACTTCTTCTTGTTCACAGCGTCCTTGAAACCCTGGCCGGCAGAGAACTTGACCGTCTTGGCGGCCGGAATCTTGATCGTTTCGCCGGTGCGCGGGTTGCGGCCGGTGCGGGCGGCACGCTTGCCGGCGCCGAAGCTGCCGAAGCCCACCAGCGTGACCGAATCTCCCTTGGCAACCGCCTTCTTGATGCTTTCCAGCGCGGCGTTCAGGGCGCGCTCCGCTGCAGCGTTGCTCAGTTCCGCGTCTGCGGCGATGGCAGACACCAGTTCACCTTTATTCATGGCTGTATCCCTTGTTGGTCGTCGTCACCGGTGACCAGCCTGAGCCGTTTCACCGACCGGCGCAGTCTAATCCGCCGCTTGCGCCTTGGGCAATCCCCAGTCGCACCGACGCAACGAAAATGCCGGAAATCCTTCCGTCAAGCGGCTTTCGGGGAGATTTACCCCCTCAATTCCGGGCTTTGACGCGGGTCCGACAGCGGGTTATCCCCAACCTCGGGGCAAAGCGTAAAGGCCAAAAGCCAAGGGGCAAAAGGCAACCGCCGACGGCGGGACCGCCCTCCCCCTCTTATTCGGCGGCCGCGACCGCGGCGGACCGGCGGCCGAGCATCCGCATCAGTACCGCGCCGATGCCGCCGATGGCCATCACCACGCCCAGCGGCAACGCGGTGCCGTCGTGCCACAGGCTGACCGCGGTACCGGCCAGCGTGCCCATGCCGAATTGCAGCGTGCCCATCAGCGCCGACGCGGTGCCGGCGCGGTGGCCCTGATGCGCGAGCGACAGCGCCGATGCGTTGGGCATGATGCAGCCCAGCGCTGCCACGTAGACGAAGAATCCAAGCAGCAGCACCGGCAGCGTCGCCGCGCCGGCGAGATTGGCCAGCGCCAGCAGCAAGCCCGCTGCGCACGGCGCGGCCAGCGCCAGCCGGAGCACGCGATCGAGCGAACGCCCCCGCACCAGTGCGGCATTGAGCTGCGACATCGCGATCAGGCCGAAGGCATTGGCCCCGAACACGAAGCCATAGTGGGAAGGATCGATGCCGTGCAATTCGATCAGCACGAAAGGCGAGCCGGCGATGTAGGCAAACATGCCCGATTGCGCAAAGCCGGCGCACAGCGAATAGCCAAGGAATTCGCGGTCGCGCAGCAGCGCGCCGTAGTTGTGGAAGACCTCGCCCAGGCGCAGCGGGATCGCGCGTCGCGGATCGAGCGACTCTTCCAGCCGGAAATGCACCAGCAGCAGGATCATCGCGCCGACCGCGGCCATCACCCAGAAGATCGCGCGCCAGCCCAACGTGGTCAGGATCGCGCCGCCGACGATCGGCGCCAGGATCGGCGCGAGACCCATGACCAGCATCAGCGACGAGAACGCGCGCGCGGACTCGTGCGCTTCGAGCCGATCGCGCACCATCGCGCGCGCCATCACCATGCCGGCGCAGCCGCCGGCCGCCTGCACGAAGCGCCAGGCCATCAGCGCGGGCGCGTCGCCCGCCAGCGCGCAAGCCACCGACGCGACGACATAGAGGCCGAGCCCCACATACAGCGGCGCCTTGCGTCCGAAGCGGTCGCTGACCGGACCGTAGAACGACTGCCCGATCGCGAGGCCGACCAGGAAGGTGCCGAGCGTCAGCTGCACGCTGCCGATGTCGACGCCGAGGTCGGCGGCCAGCGTCGGGAACGCCGGCAGATACATGTCGATCGACAGCGGCGCGAGCGCGGTCAGCGATGCGCAGATCAGCAACCAAAGCGGGAAGCGCGGCGTCGTGGCCGGGCGAGAGGACTGGGTCATTGCAATGGGGAAGATGTCGTCCGCGCCGGCATGCGAGAGAACAACGAAGACCTGCGCGGCAACGCACTGACGGACGACGGGAACGACGTCAAGCGAAAGGCGCAATTGTTGCACAACGTGATGTATTGCGCGCCGGCGGGTTCCGCCTCACGGGGCCGGCAGGTACAATGGCACCCGGTCGACACACTGCCGGTCCATCTTCATTGCCGGCCTCGATCGCGGGACTTCAGCGCAGCCCCAGCCCCGTGCCGTTCCAGGCGTTCTTTCCCTGCATGCGAACCAAATCGAACCACACGACTGCATCGATCGCCCGAGGAATGTCGGCCTCCATCGGGATCGCTACCGCCACCGGATTGCTGTGGGCCTCGTCGGCCTGCGCGGCGCCGGTCACGGCGCGTACCGTCGCGGCGCATCCGGCCGCGAGCGCGGCCGTGGTGGTCGATGAAGCCGATTCGCTGACCCGCATGCTGCGCGGCGCGGCCACCGGCCAGAACACCGGCGCGGCCGGCGTGCCCGAATTCCTGCGCAGCTCGCGCCGGCCCGATACCGTGCTGGCGCGCGCCTGCCGCCAGCTCAACGACGCGCTGCCGATCGAGATCGACAAGGAAACGCGTCTGCGCCGCTGCCAGGCGGTGCCCGGCAAACACATCCTGTTCCAGCTGGAATTGACCAATTACAGCGGGCCGATGCTCGATCTGGCCAGCTTCGAGGTCAGCTATGCGGCGCCGCTACAGCGCAATATCTGCGCGAACCGCGACGTCGAGATCCTGACCAAGCTGGGCGTCAGCATGATGTTCCGCTACATGACACGCAAGGCGAGAGGCGAGCGCCGCGTCGGCGACGTCTATATCAACGGGCCGATCTGCACGGCGGCGCTGCGCTGAAGATCGCCTCGGCTTCACTGTTGGTCGCATAAACCACCGCCCTTGCCCTCTCCCCCAACCCCTCTCCCGCATGCGGGAGAGGGGAGCGAAGCATGGACCAGCATTGGCGGTCGAAGCCGCGCTGGGGTTCTCCCTCTCAGTGAGAGAGGAGCGAAGCACGGAATCGGCGTTGGGAGCGGGACCCCGCCGTTGGGGTTCTCCCTCTCTCCTTCAGGGGGAGAGGGGGTGGTTTCAAGCACGGTCGCATAACGACCGCACTGCCCTCTCCCCCAACCCCGCTCCCGCAAGCGGGAGCCGGGAATCATCGGCAAGCGCGAGTCACCGATCTTTCAAGCCGCCGCACTTCCCCGCGGGCGCAGGGGTACGACGTTGGCGGCGCGGCGCAGCAGCGCACGCGTGGCCTTCCAGCCGTCGTCGGCCAGCGGCGACGACCAGACCGCTTCGTGCAGGCGCGACAGCGCCAGCGGATCGTTCAGCAGCAGCAGCTTCTGCCTGGCGTTCAGATTGTCCGGGCCATTGGTCAGCGCCTGCTGCACCAGCACCGCGTGCTGGCGCTGCGTGCCGGCGGGCTGCACCACGCGCGCGGTCGCGGTCGCGCACATCAGCGCGTTGGTGACCGGATCGACCACCGCGTCGACGAAGCCGGGCGTGTCGCCGGCCTCGGCCACATGGCGTTGCGTATCGACGATCTCGCGCGGCGGCTCGGCTTCCTCGGGAATCACGAACAATCCGGCGCGGCGCGTGGCACGGCCCAGGCTGACGCGCGAGAGCCAGACCGACAGCGGGATCGACAGCGCCAGCGCGCCGACGATCGGCAGCAGCCACCAGACGAAGCCCGGGTCGAGCCAGTACACCAGCGCGCCCCAGCCGAGACCCAGCACCGTGTGCAAGCCGTGGCGGCGCACCGCCTCGCCCCAGGTCGTCTCGGCGTCCTCGCGCGGCGGCGACTTCCACGAGATGCCCCAGCCGATATAGGCGGCCAGCACGAATTGCGTATGGAACAGCATGCGCACCGGCGCCAGCAGCGCGGAGATCACGACCTCGATCAGCATCGACAGCATCAGCCGCAGCGCCCCGCCGTAGCGGCGCGCCTCTTTCATCAGCAGCACCACGCCGAACAGCTTGGGCAGGAACAGCAGCGTCGCGGTGGCCGAGAACAACGCCAGCGCCTTCTCCGGATGCCACTCTGGCCAGTTCGGATAGAACTGATACGGCTGCGAGAAATACTCGGGCGGCACCAGCGCATGCTTGGCCAGCATCGCGGTCGACAGCAGCAGGAACAGGAACCACAGCGGCGCCGACAGATAGGCCATCACGCCGGTCAGGAACACCGCGCGGTGCACCGCGTGGAAGCCCTGCTTCATCCATAGCCGGAAGTTCATCAGGTTGCCCTGGCACCAGCGGCGGTCGCGCTTGACCTCGTCGAGCAGGTTGGGCGGCAGCTCTTCGAACGAGCCCGGCAGATCGTAGGCGATCCACACGCCCCAGCCCGCGCGGCGCATCAGCGCGGCCTCGACGAAATCGTGCGACAGGATCTCGCCGGCCAGCGGCCCCTTGCCCGGCAGCGGCGCCAGCGCGCAATGCTCCATGAAGGGCTTGATGCGGATGATCGCGTTGTGGCCCCAGTAGTGCGATTCGCCCAGCTGCCAGTAATGCAGGCCGGCGGTAAACAGCGGTCCGTAGACGCGCGTGGCGAACTGCTGCACGCGCGCGTACATCGTCTCGCGGCCGGTTGCCAGCGGCGCGGTCTGGATGATGCCGGCGCCCGGGTTGGCCTCCATCAGCCGCACCAGCGTGGCCAGGCAATCGCCGCTCATCACGCTGTCGGCGTCGAGCACGACCATGTAGCGGTACTTGCTGCCCCAGCGGCGGCAGAAGTCGGCGACGTTGCCGGTCTTGCGCTTGACGCGATGGCGGCGCCAGCGATAGAAGATGCGGCCGAAGCCGTTCACCGCGCGGCAGGTCTCCATCCACGCATCGGTTTCCGCGGTGCGCAGATCGGGATTGCCGCTGTCGGACAGCACGAAGAAATCGAAGTGCGCGAGCTCGCCGGTGCGTTCCAGCGATTCGTAGGTCGCGCGCAGCCCGGCGAAGACGCGGGTCACGTCCTCGTTGCAGATCGGCATGATCACCGCGGTGCGGGCCTGCTCGGCGATCGGCGCGTTGCCGCTGGCCGAGCGCGAGATCAGATGTCGGTCGCCGCCCTTGGCCAGCACCAGGAAGCCCATCATCGCGGTCCAGAAGCCGGCCGAGACCCACGAGAACAGCACGGTGAACAGGCCCAGCGTGATCATCTCGAGGGTGTCGTTGCCCTTGTACGGCAGCACCGTCGACATGAAATACGTCGCCATCATGGTCTGCACGATCACCAGGAACAGCAGCACCCAGCGGCGATGCGCGCCGGCCGGATGCCACTTGCCCTCGGCATCGGGACCGTCGTGCAGCGTGTCCCACGTCTCGGGAACGGGCGGCTTGCCGAGCAGCTTGCGCACGCCGTTGCGCACGAAGGCCGCGACCAGGTGCGGCGGCCACGGCCGCGGCACCATTGACGCGCGCTTTGGCTCGGGGCCGGTGGCCACATGGACGGTGCCGTCGGCGCGCCGCTCGATCAGCGGTTCGCCGCCGACCTTCGGCTCGCCATAGGCCAGTTGCAGGCGCCGCTCGATCGAGCCGTAGGCCGCGCCCGCGGGCGAGGCCGCGGCGTCGCCATTGGCCAGCGCCTTCTGCAGCGAACGCACGCCGGGATCGTCGCCGGTGGCATCGCCCTTGATGACGATGCCTTCATGCAGCGCGGTATCGGCGAGCAGGTCGCGGCGCTGTTCCGGCGATACCGGCAGGCGGTCGACATAGCGCTCGCACGCCGCCGCGGCCGAGCGCTGCTTTAGCCTGGGGGTAAGATGTAGCTCCATGTCTCTGACAGGGTTGTGTTGCCGTTGCGAAGATAGCCGCGCAACTCGACCGGCTTGTTCTCGTCCTTGCGGCGCAGGAACATCGTCATGCGCCAGCCACCGGTGGCCTCGTTACGCTGCGTCGTCGTGCGCAGCAGTTCGGCGTTGCCATCGGCCGATACCACCGCGTCGATATGCGTGGCGGGATCCAGCTTCTTGAATGCGGGGCCCTCGAAATCGACCAGCAGCGAGAAGCTGGTGTCTTCCTTGTTGCGGGTCAGCCCCTGCCCGCGGCGGGTCTGCGTGACCCACGACAGCGGCGGCATGCGCTCGCGGTCCTTCTGCCACAGCAGCCGGTATTCCAGATCGAACGGCTGCTTCGGCTTGGGCGGATTGTCGGGCACCCAGTAGGCCACGATGTTGTCGTTGGTTTCGTCCGGCGTCGGAATCATCACCAGCTCGACGCGGCCCGAACCCCAGTTACCGCGCGGTTCGACCCAGCCGCTCGGCCGGCGTTCATACCATTCGCCGATTTCCTGGTAGCTGGCGAACGACCGATCGCGCTGCATCAGCCCGAAGCCCTGCGGGTTGGTCGCCGAGAACGAGGTCACCAGCAGGCGCTTCGGATTGACCAGCGGACGCCAGATCCATTCGCCGGTGCCCAGCTGGATCGACAGGCCGTCGGAATCGTGCACCTCGGGACGGAACTCCGGCGCCACCGGCGGCTGGTTCTCGCCGAACAGGTACATGCTGGTCAGCGGCGCCAGGCCCAGCTTGGTCACGTTCTCGCGCAGATAGAGCCGCGCCTTGACCTCGGTCTCGGTATCGGCACCCGGCTTGACCACGATGCGATAGGCGCCGCTCATGCGGCGCGAGTCCATCAGCGCATAGATGGTCAGCTGCTTGTCGCCGGGCGCCGGACGTTCGATCCAGTACTCGACGAAGCGCGGGAATTCCTCGCCCGACGCGAGCGCGGTATCGACCGCGACGCCGCGCGCCGACAGCCCGAACCACTGGTCCTTGCCGACGCCGCGGAAATAGCTGGCGCCGACGAAGGACACCACCTCGTCCTTGTGCTTGCCGTTGACCGGATGCAGCACACGAAAGCCCGCAAAGCCCAGGCCCTTGAGCATCTCCGGATCGAACTTGTGCGAGCCGTAGTTGAAGTCCGCCGGATTGAAGCGCATCTCGCGCACGCGGTTGCCGGTGACCTCGTTGATCTTCACGGGCTGGTCGAACACCATGCCCTCGTGGAAGAACGACAGCTCGAACGGCAGCTTGGTATTGCGCCAGACGAAACGTTCCGGCTTGTATTGGATTTCGCGATAGCGCGGGTACGACAGTTCGCGCAGCTCGGTCGGCAGATGGGCCTTGGGGGCCTTGTACGGGGAATTGGCCAGCTGGCGCGCGCGCGCCGCCACGGTATCGAAGCTGAACGCGTGCGCCGCCATCGCGAAGCAGGCGAGCGCACCGGCACACAGCCAGCGTCCCAGCCGCACGCCGTTGGAGCGCGTCGGCGACGTGGGCCGGCACGAACGGGCGGAAAGCGGCGGAGAAATGGCGGAGTCGATCATGAATGCCGTCATCAAAGGCGGTAGTCGGTAATGCAATTGGTTATTCGGGAAGCCGCGGACAGTGGCGCGGATACTCGTCGATGGCCAGGCCGGATGACCGGCGCCTGAGCCGCCCCATGACGGACTTTGCCGGGGGCTGTGACTTGGGTGACGCTTGGAAGGTATTGGATTTGC
This sequence comes from Cupriavidus sp. UGS-1, assembly GCF_021213615.1. Taxonomy (NCBI): domain Bacteria; kingdom Pseudomonadati; phylum Pseudomonadota; class Betaproteobacteria; order Burkholderiales; family Burkholderiaceae; genus Cupriavidus; species Cupriavidus sp. UGS-1. The sequence goes on from NZ_JAJQJF010000020.1 coordinate 28,189, forward strand.
TGCAATGCGGGACAAAACCTTAACAAATTTGCCTACCAAAAGTCACGTTTCGATCACGCAACGGTTGCAACAATTTGAAACGATTGTTGATTATTCGTCTCTTAATTGATCAACGTCGGGTATCCTCCTCATGGTTCAAATGACGCCGGAATTGCACCGCAACAAACCCGCGGCACGGTGGCGGGCGCAAGGCCTGCCCGCTCCTGTCGTCCTGCGCACAGGAGCAAACGAATCAGTGACGGGATCGGATGCGCGCCGGACGGCACGCGGGTCGGTTGCGGATGCGGCCGTGGCTTCCGGCGGCAAGGCCGGCAAGCGAACGGGCCGCAGCGGGCGCGACGATTGAAACTAGGTCCGTGTCATTGCCGCGTCAATCGGACGCTGTCCGACAAAACCCTTGCTTGGTGGGGCGGGACACGCATGCCCGTATGCGACGGCCGCGGCCGGTGGCCGCGCGAACTACAATCGACCGATCCGGGCGACGGCGCACCTGCGTGCGACCAGCCGCGCCCTCGCCGCTCACACGATCTCGCCGCCAAGGGGATGCCGATGCCGCATGCCGCGCCCGCCCGCCTGCCGCTGCCGCCGGGGCTGGCGACTGCATTGGCGTTCGCGCTGGGCCTGGGCGCGCCGGCACCGGCACGGGCTTACGTCGACCACTATCTGACCAGCACGATCGTCGGCACGATGACGCAGAGCGAGGCACGCGCCTTCGCCTCGGCGGTCAATCGCGCACTGACCACGACCGAGGACGGCACCGCGGTCTCGTGGCGCACCCAGGCGACGCCGCGGCGCCCGGCCACCTACGCCAGGATCACGCCACTGCAGAGCAAGACCGACCGCGGCCAGCCCTGCCGCCAGATCCGCAGCGAACTGATGCGCTCGAGCAATGAGGAAAGCTGGACCGGCTGGTTCTGCAAGCAGCCCGACGGCCGCTGGCGGGCGCGCGCCGTCGAGGAGGAATAGCGAAGGAAACGGCGGGGACGAGAGCAGCCGGCAACGGTCGTGCCGGCTTCCATGGGAAAGGCCGTTCAGCGGCGAGCCCGCTGAACGGCGCTCAGCGGCACAGGCGCGCCATCACCTCGCCGGCCAGCGAGCCGGACGAGACCGGCCGCGGCGTCGCCCGCTGCGGCGAGCGGATCGTGTAAAGCGGCTCGCCGCGCGCGAATCGGCGGGGAAACAGCGTCTGCTCGACCACCGCGTACATCGACGTGGCGCAGTCCAGCACCATCCGCCGCAGCGACGACTGGATCGGCTCGCCGCTCGTGGTATGGATGGTCCCGCCGACCGGCGCGTTGCGCATCAAGACCACGCCGATGCGCGCGCCCTGCCGGCGCACCGAGCGCTGGTCCAGGTACGAGATCACGCCGTTGGCGCCCATCAGCGGCAGCCAGCGCTGCGGATCGGGCGCGGACGGGTCCGGCGCGGCCAGCGTCACGCAACCCTCGCGCGGCGTCGAACGAAACACCGTGCCGCCATTCGGTCCCTGGCATTGATAGAGTCCGGCCGCAGCGGCCGGCACCACCTTGCCGCGCGCGGTGTCGGCGTGGGCGTCGGTGCCGAATGCCGGCGCCAGCGTCAGCGAGGCGGCCAGCAGCAGCGGCGCAAGCGAATCGGAGGAACGGAAGCGAAGAGTCGCGGCGCTCGCGCGGAAAGCGCGGCGGCGCGGTGCGGGCGTGGCGGCACGAGACGACATGATGCGGGGCGCGTTGGCAAGACAGGGACGGCCCGGGGACCGGCGGCAGGCGCGGCCGCGATGATGCCCGGGCCGCGCGACAGCCGGCATTGTCGCACAGCGACGCGCCACCGCGGCCGGAACGGTCCGGCTGGCGGCGGCGTTCGCTGCGATTAGCCCCATGTTTGCGCCGTGGTTTGCGCCGTGGTTTGCGCCGTGGTTTGCGCCGTGGTTTGCGCCGTGGTTTGCGCCCTGGTTTGCGCCGTGGTTCGCGTGGCGGTTTGCGCGCCAGCTTGCGCCGTGATGCAGGCCTCGGTCCGCGCCGGCCTCAGTGCCCCTGCTCTCGCCAGGCGACCAGCTCGGCGATCGTCAGCACCGGCAGATCGTGCTGCGCGGCGAAGGCCAGCGCCTGTTCGTAGCGGGCCATCGTGCCATCCGGATTCATCAGTTCGCACAGCACCGCGGCCGGCGCGAGGCCGGCCAGCCGCGCCAGCTCGACCGATCCCTCGGTATGGCCGCGGCGGGTCAGCACGCCGCCGTCGGCGGCCACCAGCGGAAACACATGGCCGGGGCTGACGACCGCGTCGAGCCCCGCATCGTCGGCGATCGCCGCGCGGATCGTCGTGATCCGGTCGGCCGCGCTGACGCCGGTGGTGACGCCGGTGCGGGCCTCGATCGACACGGTGAACGCGGTGCCGTACTGGCTGCGATTGTTCTCGACCATCGGCCGCAGGCCGAGCCGCGCGACCTTCTCGCGCGTCAGGCACAGGCAGACGATGCCGCTGCATTCGCGGATCAGCATCGCCATATTGGCCGGCGTCAGCCGCTCGGCCGCGACGATCAGGTCGGCCTCGTTCTCGCGGTCGTGGTCGTCCATCAGCACCACGGGGCGGCCCTCACGCATGGCCTGCAGCGCCTGCTCGATGCGGGTCGGCAGATCATGGGGAAGCGCCGGCACGATGGCGTCGGCAGGGCCGACGGCGGCCGCGGCGTGGTCGGGGGAAAGATTGGTTTGGGAAGGCGACAGCGTGGACAGCATTGAAACGCTCCTTGCGTAAAGATCAACGGGCGTTTCAGGGGATTGGCGACGCAAGCCGCAGCGCGCACGACGGCCGGCCAGAAGCGCCGACCTGGGTGATCGTCCACTCGCTGTCCGCTTGCGCATGGCAAGGCGACGAACCGCGGGCCGCATGCACAGGCACGCGACCGCGCAGGCCCGCGCCGTTCCATCGACATGGCAATGAAGCGGCAGCGATGCTTGCTCGCCCATCTTCTTTCATCCGGACTATGACCGTCGGCCCTGGCCTCTCACCAGGTCTGCTGACCCCGCGCGCAACCATGTGGGATACAACGAAGACATGGAACGACGCGGGCGCTCGCGGGCTCGCCGGCCGCGTCGGTGAACGCGTTCGGCATACCGCCGGTGGGGACTTTCACCCCGCCCTGAAGACGTAACGAAACCGGCGAAACGCGCTTGCCCTTCGAAGGATCGTGGACCGATTCACGAAGGCGCAGGCTCGCGCCGGCGTTGCGATGTTATCACGCGATGCGGCGTAAGCGCCCGATCTGTACTACAACTAAACGACTTGCGCGGACGCCGCGCCCGTCATGCGGGCGCCGGATTCCTTCGAGCTCCGCAGGCTTTCCGCGCTCTCTCCGCGTTTCCCGTTCCCGTTTTTTCTTGCCGCGATCACGATGCCATTCGACGACGACCCGCTTGCCCGCCTGTTCCGCCGCCCTTCCCGCTCCCTTGCCCTTTGCCCTTGCCGCCCATCCCGCCGCTCCTTGCGAGCGCTGCGCTGGCTCGCCGCGCTGCCGCTGCTGGCCGCCGGCAGCGCCGCATGGGCCGATCCCACCGTGCAGATCGCCTACGGCACCGACAGCCGCACCGACGTGCGCAAGGTCGATATCGCGTTCGGCTGGGATTCCGGCTATGGCTGGGGCGACCCCACCGGCCTGCGGCTCGGCCTGCTGTGGGAGCTCAATGTCGCGCGCTGGGACAGCACCAGCGACGCCAATCCGCGCAACCTGTGGGAGATCGGCGCGCAGCCGGTGCTGCGGCTGGCCTGGCAGCGCCATCGATGGGTACCCTTTCTCGAGGCATCGATCGGCGTGCGCCTGATGAGCGGGACGCGGACCTCGGACACCCACTCGATGTCGACCGCGTTCCAGTTCTCCGACATGGCGGGCGTCGGCATCGCCTTCGGCAAGGACCAGCGCTTCGCCATCGGCTACCGCTACCAGCACATCTCGAATGCCGGCATCAAGAAGCCCAACCCCGGCTCGGACTTCCATACCGCCTATCTGCGCTACCGGTTCTGAACGGCAGCCGGCGCGGCGTCGTGCCCGAGCGCCTCGAGCGCGAGGCGCGACGGTTCGTCGGCGGGGAAGAAGCATTCGATCCGCAGTTCCTGCAGCGTGACGTCATGCGGATTGCCCAGCGTGGTCAACGTCGAGAACAGCGAGGCCTGGAAGCCGTCGGCGCGCAGCACCACCGGCAGCACCGGCGGCAGCGGGCCTTCGCTGCCGTCGTCGTCGGCATGCGGCACGCCGCCCGGTCCGATCATCTCCGGATGCCATTGCGCGATGCGGGCGAAGATCTCGCGCGCGACGCGGTCGTGCGCCTGCGCCTGCAACTCCTGCCAGACGCGCCGCAGCAGATAGCGGCCGACCTGATGGGCGTTTTCGATCATTGGCCACAGCCCCTGCGGATCGAACACGGTCAGCATCAGGTTGATGCGCGGGCCGCCGCCCGCATCGTTGCCCAGGCCTTCGGGCAGCACCGCGGCGGCACGGCCGTCGAGCAGCGCGTCGACCATGCGCCGATAGGCGCGGTTGGCATCGCTGATGTTCCAGAAGCGGTCCAGCACCACCGCGGGATACGGCTCCTGCTTGGCGAGGATCAGCGCGATGGCCTGGCGCACCATCTGCAGCGGCGGTTCGGCCAGCGCGTGTTCGCTGTAGGCGGGAGCGAAGCCGGCCGCCAGCAGCAGCCGGTTGCGCTGGCGCAGCGGCACGCCGAGCCGGTCCGACAGCGCCAGGATCATCTCGCGGCTGGGCCGGGCGCGGCCCGATTCGAGAAAGCTGATATGCCGCTGCGACACCCCGGCGGCAAGCGACAGCGCGAGCTGGCTGTAGCCGCGGCGCCCGCGCCAGTAGCGCAGCAGGGCGGGAAAGTCGAGAGCGGTTTCGGAGGCGGGGGTCAGCGTGTCCATGGCCGCATTACAGCATGCGGTGCGCGCCCTGGCGATAACCTGCCAGGTAATCATCGGCGGACGTGCCACATGCCGATGTTATGCTTGACGGCTCGACAACACCCGCGCGCGTAGGGCGCGCACCCTGATGGAAATAGCCATCCTGCTGGCGCTGATCCTGCTCAACGGCGTGTTCGCCATGTCGGAGATCGCGCTGGTTTCGGCCCGCAAGGCCCGCCTGCAGAAGCTGATCGACGAAGGCGATCGCGGCGCGATCGAGGCGGTCAAGCTGGGCGAGGATCCGACCCGTTTCCTGTCCACCGTGCAGATCGGCATCACCTCGATCGGCGTGCTCAACGGCGTGGTCGGTGAATCCGCGCTGGCGCAGCCGCTCGGCGTCTGGCTGCAGGGCGTGGGCATGGCGCAGCCGACCGCGGGCTATGTGGCCACCGCGATCGTCGTCGCGGGACTGACCTACTTTTCCATCGTGCTCGGCGAGCTGGTGCCCAAGCGGCTGGGTCAGCTGGCGCCGGAGACCCTGGCGCGCGCGGTCGCGCGGCCGCTGTCCTGGCTGGCAGTCGCCTCGACGCCGTTCGTCAAGCTGCTGTCGGGCTCGACCCGGCTGGTGCTGCGGCTGATCGGCGTCAAGAGCGGCGCCGGTCCCGCGGTCACCGAGGAAGAAATCCATGCGCTGCTGGTCGAGGGCTCGGAGGCCGGCGTGATCGAACGCCACGAGCACACGATGGTGCGCAACGTGTTCCGGCTCGACGACCGCCAGCTGACCTCGCTGATGGTGCCGCGCGGCGACGTGGTCAGCCTCGACGTCGAACTGCCGCTGGAGGAAAACCTGCGCCGCATCGAGGAATCGGACCACTCGCGCTTCCCGGTGGTACGCGGCGGCATGCACGACGTGATCGGCGTGGTCAGCGCGCGCCAGCTGCTGGCGCGCAAGCTGCGCGGCGAGGCCACCGAGCTGGCCGCCGTGATGCAGGCCCCGGTCTATGTGCCGGAAAGCGTCACCGGCATGGAGCTGCTCGAACATTTCCGCTCGTCCGGCGGACAGATGGCCTTCGTCATCGACGAGTACGGCGAGGTGCTGGGCATCGTCACGCTGCAGGACCTGATCGAGGCGATCACCGGCGAGTTCAAGCCGGACATCGCCGGCGACGAATGGGCGGTGCAGCGCGAGGATGGCTCCTGGCTGCTCGACGGCCTGATCCCGATCCCCGAGCTGAAGGACCGCATCGGCCTGCGCAGCGTGCCGGAGGAAGACAAGGAGCGCTATCACACGCTGTCCGGCATGCTGTTGCTGCTGCTGGGACGGCTGCCGCAGATCGCCGATTCGGTCAGCTGGCTCGACTGGAAATTCGAGATCATCGACATGGACGGCAAGCGCATCGACAAGGTGCTGGCGAGCCCGCTGCCCGCCGAGGAAGGTCCGGAGCCGGATACGACGGGCTAGCCGTTCGGGGTGCGATGCGGCCGCGCCCTCTCGCCAGCCCTCTCCCTCTTGCGGGCGAAGGATTGGGGGAGAGGGAGAGCCGCGACGCCCCTTGCTCGAGCGGCAGCTATACTCCACGAACGCAGAAGCCGGAGAACCGCCATGTCCCGCCCGTTCCGCTCGATGTCCCGCGGCCCGCTTGCCGCGCTTGCCACCGCCGCCGCGTTCGCCGCGCTGCTGGCCGGCCCGGCCGCCGCGCACCACGGCTGGTCGAGCTATGACGACAGCAAGCCGATCACGCTGACCGGCAAGCTCACCGAAGTCAAATACGAGAACCCGCACGCGATGGTGCGGATCGACGCCAACGGCAAGCGCTGGCTGGCCGTACTGGCGCCGATCTCGCGGATGCAGGCGCGCGGCGCGACCGCCGACAAGGTCGCGGTCGGCCGCGAGGTCACCATCGTCGGCTACCCCAGCAAGGAACACGGCGACGAGATGCGCGCCGAGCGGATCGTGCTCGACGGCCAGACCGTCGAACTGCGCTGACTGTCCCGCAGCGGGCGCCGTGGCATCGCTGACCGAGCTGGGCGCCACGCTGGCGGCGCTGCCGCTGTCGAGCGCGCTGCGCGCTTCCGCCTGGGCCTATCCGCTGGTCGAAATCGTCCACCTGGCCGGCATGGCGCTGCTGTTCGGCACCATCGCCGTGGTCGACCTGCGGCTGGCCGGGCTCTGGCGCAACCTGCCGGTGACGGCGCTGCTGCGCCAGGTGCTGCCGCTGACGATGGCGGCCTTCGTCGCGGTGGCGGTCAGCGGCATCCTGCTGCTGCTCGCGCATGCCGACGAGCTGGCGACCAATCCCGCGCTCTATTTCAAGCTGGCCCTGATCGCCCTCGGGCTGCTCAACGCGCTGGCATTCCACCTTTGGCCGTACCGCGCCCTGCAACGGGCCGCCGGCCCCGCCGACTGGAATGTCGGCGCCCGGCCGCCGCGCTGGGCGCGCACCGCTGCGGTGCTGTCGCTGCTGACCTGGACGCTGGTCATCGCCGCCGGCCGGCTGATCGCCTACGTCTAGGACGCCGCGCCTCCCCCTTCCCCTGCGCTGCCCGTTACAAATAGCGACACTGCCCTGTGCGCAGCGGGCCGCACCGATTGTAAAATCGCCCCGTTCGCAACACCTCAAAAGGAGCGCAGTGTGAAAAAAGGTTGGATTTTTGGTGTGATGCTGGCTGTGCTGCTGACCGGCTGCAACACGATGGCCGGCCTGGGCCAGGACATCCAGCGCGGCGGCCAGAAGCTCGAAGGCGCGGCGGATCGCCACAAGTAAGGCGCTCAGTCAGCGGGCAGGCCGCCAGCCAGTTGCGCGGCGGCCTGGCCGGACTTGCATCCGCCCCAGCGCTTACAGCAGCTCTTCCGGCGTAAACGGCGTCAGCACGTCGATCCAGAGGCGCTGCGACCAGGTGGTATCCGGCTCGGTGTCGAGCACCACCGCCTGCTTGCCCTGCCCGTCCACCCATTGCAGCTCGTCGTCCTCCGACAGCTGCAGCCGCCAGCTGTTGACGCCGATGGCGTCCGAGAAGATCTGCGCCACCTGCCCCGCCAGCCGGGCATTGCGCACGATGAGGCCGGTCTCGGTGTTCTGCGTGATCGAGCGCGGATCGAAGTTCATCGAGCCGACGAACAGCGTCTGACGGTCTACCACCGCCGCCTTGACGTGCAGGCTGGCCTGCGAGGATCCGAAATCCCCGACCGAGCGCTGCTGCCGCTGCAGCCGCGGCTTCAGTTCGTGCAGCTCGACCCCGGAGCGAATCAGCGCCTTGCGGTAGCGCTTGTAGCCGACGTGGACGATCGGCGAGTCGGTTGCCGCCAGCGAATTGGTCAGCACGCGCACCTTGACGCCGCGCGCGGTCAGTGCGCTGAGCCATTCGACGCCGCGTTTGCCGGGCACCAGATACGGCGAAATGATGATGACCTCCTGGCGGGCCTCCTTCATCATCCGCGCGACCTCGTCGGCCAGCGTATCGTCGCTGTCCGGCAGCTTGTCGGGCTCGACCTTGGCCGGGTTGTCGACCAGCACGCTGGCGCGGGCCCACTCGAAGTTCAGCCTGCCGCCGCGCGAGAGCTCGCGGGCAAGGAAGCTTTTGGCCGGATCGATCTTCTGCGGCGCCGTCATGCCGCTCGCCTCCAGCCGCTTCTGTTCGGCCTCGCGCTGCGCGGCCTCGTCGACCAGCGCCTGTTCCGGCGGCGCCGAAGCGGAACTGGCCGATCCGCCCGATCCGCCCGCCTTCTTCGAATCGCCCAGCCCACCCGATCCGCGCGCTCCCGCGGCCTGCACGCCCGACCCCGGCGGCGTGCCAGCCGGACCCGGCGCCGCCTCGTCCGGATTGGCCAGCGCCTCGACCGGGTACGCGTACTGGCTGTTCCAATACTCGTCGAAGCCCGCGGACAGCCGGCGCACCGCCGGACCGGCCACCACCACGTCGAGATCGAGGAAGTTGGTATCGGGCGCACGCAGGAAATAGGCGTTGCCGATATTGCGGCCGCCGGTCATCCCCATCGCGTTGTCCGCGATGAAGACCTTGTTGTGCATGCGCCGGTTGACCCGCCTGGCGTCGCCCGCCACGCTGATGAAGCGCGTCAGCTTGGAAAAGCGTCCCGCCGGAAACGGATTGAAGTAGCGCACCTCGATATTGGGATGGCGGGCGAAACGCAGGAAGGCCGGGTCCTTGCCGTCGCTGTGCAGGTCGTCGACCAGCAGCCGCACATGGACGCCGCGCTCGGCGGCGGCGCGCACGCGGCGCAGGATCTCGCGCGACGATTCGTCGGCGGCAACGATGTAGTACTGCAGGTCCAGGGATCGGGTGGCGCGGTCGGCAAGCGTGATCAGCGTGCCGTAGGCATCTTCGCCCGACGACACCAGGTGAAAGCCGGACAGCGCCGGGTCCGGCGTACTCCTGGCGACGACCTGGCCCAGCGGGGTATCGGCCCAGCCGGTGAAGGCGGTCGAGGGCCGGCGCGGCACATCCTGCGGCAGGCTGGCGCAGGCGGAAGCGCTGAGCGCCAGCGTCACCGCGGCAAGCCAGCGCAGCCAGCTTGCCGTGCGCGGCCTCGCTTTCCCCCACGACACCGCAAACGCCGTCATGCCGACTCCATCAGTCCCGATGCTGTCAGCTTAGGTGGCGCCACCGGCGCGGACAATCGGCCTTTGTCCGACAGCCCGCGGACGAGGGAGAGGGCCGCGCTCAGCCGCGCCGCAGCGCCGCCGCTTGTTCGGCCAGCGCGCGGATGCGCGCCCAGTCGCCGCTGGCGACCGCGTCCTTGGGCACGACCCAGGAGCCGCCGACGCAGACGACGTTCGGCAGGGCCAGATAGCCCGGCGCACGCGCCGCGTCGATGCCTCCGGTCGGGCAGAAGCGCAGCCGCGGAAGCGGCCCGTTCAGCGACTTCAGCATCGGCATGCCGCCGGCGGCCTCGGCCGGGAAGAACTTCAGGAAGGTAAAGCCGGCTTCGAGCGCGGCCATCGCCTCGCTGGCAGTAGCCACGCCGGGCAGCAGCGATATGCCGGCATCGCGCGCGCCTTCGGCAAGCCGCGGCGTCAGCCCGGGCGACACCGCGAACTGCGCGCCGGCATCGCGCACCGCATGCAGCTGCGCGGCGTCGAGCACGGTACCGGCGCCGACGATGGCCTGCGGCAACGCGGCGGCGACCGCGCGCATCGCCTCGAGCGCGACCGGCGTACGCAGTGTGATTTCGAGCACCGGCAGGCCGCCGGCGACCAGCGCCTCGGAGACGCGCAGCGCCTCGTCGACGGCGTGGAATTCGAGGACGGGGATGACCGGCACGCCGGCCAGGCGGTCGATCAGCGAAGGAGATTGGCTGGGCATGGCGTTATCGGGAAGAAAGTCGGTACGGGTTGAAGGAAAGCGCCGTCCGTCGTCGCACGGCAGGACGCGACACGGGGACCGAAGCGCGGACCGGCGCCATCATCGGATCACCGAGACGGATTCGGCCAGCCGCGCCAGCACCGTGTCCGCCGACGGAATCGGCGCGACCGCGCCATAGCCGGTGGTCGACAGCGCGGCGGCCACGTTGGCATAGCGGGCCGCCTCGAAGGGATCGTCGCCGGCCGCCAGCCGGGCGATGAAGCTGCCGCCGAAGCAATCGCCGGCGCCGGTCGCGTCGAGCGGCTGCACCGGATAGGCGGGCACCAGCGCGCGCGCATCGGGGGTCGCCACATAGGCGCCCTCCTCGCCCAGCTTGAGCGCGACCAGTTTGACGCCGCAGCCGAGCAGATGGTCGACGATCGCGTCGCGGTCGTCGAGCCCGGTCAGCACCGTGACATCGTCCCAGCTCGGCAGGCAGATATCGGTCAGGCCGAGCGCCTCGCGCATGATGCCGCGCGCGCGGGCCAGCGACCACAGCCGCAGCCGCAGATTGGTATCGAGCGAGACCTTGACGCCGGCCTTGCGCGCCAGCTCCATCGCCGCGAGCCCGGCGTCGCAGGCGCTGTTGCTGATCGCCAGGCTGATGCCCGACAGATGCAGATAGCGCGCTTCGGCGATCGCCTGCTGCGGCAGGTCGTCATGGCTGTAGCAGCTCGCCGCCGAGCCGGCGCGCAGATAGTCGAAGCGATGGCCGTGGTTGTCGTGGCTGACGAAGTAGACGCCGGTCGGCGCCCGCGGATCGGTGCGGACATGGCGGGTATCGACGCGCTCCTGTGTCCACAGCGCCAGCAGCCGCTCGCCGAAGCTGTCGGCGCCCACCGCGCTGATGAAGCCGGTCTGCGCGCCCTGCCGCGCGGCAGCGATGCAGAAGTTCGAGGTATCGCCGCCGAAGCCCTGCAGATAGCGCTCGGGCGCGTCGGGCTGCTGGTTGAACTCGACCAGCGCTTCGCCGAAGGCCAGGATATCGATGCTCATGGTGCGATCGCCGATAGGGAAGAAGAAGACCAGAGAAGCGGGATGCCGTCAGAAAAAGGTCTGCACGATATCGACCACGCGCAGCTCGTCGTCCAGCACCGGGATATGCCGCCACTTGTCGAAGGTCAGGCAAGGGTGCGAGATATCGAAGGCGATCATGTCGCCGACCCGCACGTCATCGCCCGGCGCGATCCGCAGGTAAGCGTGCTGGTCCATCATGCCGGTCACTTCCCAATGGGACGGCGCATCGGCCGGTGCGGTTCCCCGCGCGTGGGCCGGTGCGCTTGCCGGCGCGCTTGCCGGTGCATTGGCCGACCCCGGGCGGAAGTGCCGCGCCGGAATCGGCATGCCGGCATCGAAGGCCGCATCGCGCTTGCCCATGCCGACGATCGCGCGGTCCGGCTCGGGGATCGACTGCACATAGGCCCACAGCTGCAGGGCGGGAAGCAGGCCCTCCCGCATCTTCTGCGCCACCGGGTTGCTCGCCAGGATGCGCTGCTGCGCCTGCCGGTAGATGCCGACGTCGTGCGTCAGATAGCAGCCGGGCCGCAGCACGACATCGATCGCCGCGCCGATGTCGGCGCCGGCGAATTCCTCGGCCACCACGTCGTACCAGGCCGAGCCCGCGCCGGACAGCACCACCGGGCGGGGCTCGGAAGCCGAGCCGAAGCGGCCCTGCCCGGCCAGTTCGCGCGCGATCGCGACGGTGCGGCGCAGGAAGGCGCGGATATCGGCCTCGTGCTGCAGCACGCCCTCGTAGATTTCCACGCCCGCCAGCGTCAGCGCGTCGGTCCAGCGGTCCAGCGCGTCCAGCACCTGCTGCTGTTGCGCGGCATCGCGCACGCCGGTGCGCCCGCCCTCGACGCCCAGCTCGAGCAGCACCTGCAGGCGCTGGCCGCGGGCGCGAAAGAAGCCGCCGAGCTGGTCGACCAGCTCGGCCGAATCGACCAGGCAGAAGAACTCGAAATCGGGATCGCGCAGCAGGTCGGCGACGATCTCCATATTGCGCCGCCCCACCAGCTGGTTGGCCATCAGCACGCGCCTGACCCCGTGCGCATGGGCGGCGGCGGTCTGCTGCGCGGTGGCCAGCGTGATACCCCAGGCGCCGGCCTCGAGCTGCCTGGCGAACAGCTTGGGCGCCATCGTGGTCTTGCCGTGCGGTGCGAGCTTCACGCCGTATTCGTCCATGAACCGGCGCATCCAGGCGAGGTTATGGGACAGCCGGCTTTCGTACAACACGGCGGCCGGCAGGCTCAGCTCCTCTTCCAGCAGCCGCCAGCCGGTGGCGGCCTCGGCCGGTGCCAGCGGCGCCTTTAGCTTGCCGAGCGCCTTGTTCAGCGGATCGATGATGCCGCTCTGGTACTTTATATCACGCATGTCCTGATCCGCCCTTCCGCGCCTTTCCACGCCCCAATGCGGCCTTGTGGCGCCATCTCGAAATTTTCGATTGACGTAATGATAGCGGCGAAATTACGATATTTCACCTTTGTTATAAAGTAACACGCCGCGATGCCGCGCCTCCGCCCGAGGCGGGACGCGCCATCCGGCCCCTTCCGCCAAGCCCATGCCCGCTGCCTTCGACATCCTGACCCGCATCGCCGAGCGCGGCCCGACGCTGCGGCTGGCCGAGCAGAAGGTGGCCCAGGTCATCCTCGAAGACGTCGCCGGCGCGGCCTCGGCCAGCATCAATGCGCTGGCGCGCAAGGCCGGCGTCAGCGAGGCCAGCGTGACGCGCCTGGCCAAGGCGCTGGGCTGCCGCGACGTGCGCGACCTGAAGCTGCGGCTGGCGCGCGCGACCGCGGTCGGCCAACGGTTCCTGCAGCACGAGCCGGGCACCGCCGGCGCCGAAGCGGCCCCGCGCTCGCTGGCCGATCGGCTGCATGGCGACGTGGTCGCGGTGCTCGAGGCCAACCGCCAGCTGATCGACGAGGCCCAGATCGAGCGCGCGGCGCGCCTGTTGCAGGACGCGCGCATGGTCTACGCTTTCGGCATGGGCGGCGGCTCGACCTGGCTGGCCGACGAGGCGCGCTACCGCCTGGCGCGGCTGGGCCGGCCGGTCGCCAGCTATCAGGACGCGGTGCTGCAGCAGATGGTCGCGGCGACGCTGGTCAAGGGCGATGTGGTGCTCGCCTTCTCGGTCAGCGGCAGCGTGCCCGAGATGCTGGCCAGCTGCGATGTCGCGCGCGAATACGGCGCGCGGGTAATCGCGGTGACCGCGCTGGGTTCGCCGCTGGCCGCGCGCGCCGACGTGCTGCTGCCCGTGCGCGCGCTGGAAACCGATTTCATCTTCAAGCCGTCCGCCTCGCGCTATGCGATGTTGCTGGTGCTGGACGTACTGGCCACGCGGCTGGCGCTGCTGCAGCAGGACGACAGCCAGGAACGGCTGCGGCGGCTCAAGTACGTGCTGGACGCGCATCGGGGCAGCGGCGAGCGCGGCAACGCGGCCCTGCGCGACAGCCGTCAGCCGCTCGGAGACTGACCATGGCAGCGAGCCCGGACACCGCCTTCGCCTATGACACGCTGATCCGCGGCGCCACCGTGATCGACGGATCTGGCGCCGCCGCGCGCGTCGCCGATGTCGCGCTGCGCGACGGCCGCATCGCGCGCATCGTCGACATCGATGCCGACGACGATGGTGGCGCCGAACGGATCGCCACCGATGCCGCGGCCGACGTCGTCGATGCCGCCGGGCTGGTGCTGGCGCCGGGCTTCATCGACGTCCACACGCATGACGACACCAACGTGGTGCGCCAGCCGGAGATGACGCCGAAGCTGTCGCAGGGCGTGACGACCGTGGTGGTCGGCAACTGCGGCATCAGCGCGGCGCCGGTGTCGCTGCGCGGCGATCCGCCCGATCCGATGAACCTGCTGGGCGATGCCGCCGCATTCCGCTACCCCAGCTTCGCGGCCTACGTCGACGCGATCGCGGCCGCGCGGCCCGCGGTCAACGTGGCCGCGCTGGTCGGCCACACCGCGCTGCGCAGCAATCATCTGGACCGGCTCGACCGAGCCGCGAGCGCCCGCGAGATCGCCGCGATGCGCGCGCAATTGCAGGAGGCGCTGGATCACGGCGCGCTCGGCCTGTCGACCGGACTGGCCTACGCCAACGCATTCGCCGCGCCGACCGAGGAAGTGCTGGCGCTGGCCGAGCCGCTGGCGGGCGCCGGCGCGCTGTACGCCACGCATCTGCGCAGCGAATTCGCCGAGATCCTCGACGCGATGGACGAGGCCTTCCGCATCGGCCGCCATGCGCGCGTGCCGGTCGTGATCTCGCACCTCAAATGCGCGGGCGTGGACAACTGGGGCCGCAGCGGCGCGGTGCTGGCCGCGCTCGACGGCGCGCAGCGCTGGCAGCCGGTCGGCTGCGACTGCTATCCCTATACCGCCAGTTCGTCGACGCTGGACCTGAAACAGGTCACCGGCGACTTCGACATCATGGTGACCTGGTCCGAGCCGCATCCCGCCATGGGTGGACGCCTGCTCGCCGATATCGCGGCCGAATGGCAGGTCGACCTGCACGAGGCGGCGCGGCGCCTGCAACCGGCGGGCGCGGTCTATCACTGCATGGAAGACGCCGACGTCGATCGGATCCTCGCCCATCCGGCCACGGTGATCGGCTCGGACGGGCTGCCGAACGATCCGCTGCCGCATCCGCGCCTGTGGGGCGCCTTCCCCCGCGTGCTGGGCCACTACGCGCGCGATCGCGAGCTGTTCCCGCTGACGATGGCGATCGCCAAGATGACCGGCATGTCGGCCGAGCGCTTCGGCCTGGCGGGCCGCGGCTTCGTGCGCGAGGGCCATTGGGCCGACCTGGTGCTGTTCGATGCCGCGACGATTCGCGACGCGGCCACGTTCACCGAGCCGATGCAGCCGGCCGAGGGCATCGCCGCGGTGTGGGTCAACGGCACGCTGTCATGGTCGCAACGGCGCGCCACCGGCGCGCGCGCCGGGCGTTTCCTGCCGCGCGGCGAACGGGCCCCGGCCGTCGCGGACGCCATCGCGGACACGTAAATCCGCACCATTCCTTCCCCGTTTTTCAAGCTCATCGTTTCCCGTATTCAGTTCGAAGGAGTCTTCATGGATATCCAACGCTTTGGCGTCGAAGGCGGCACCGGCACCGGCGGCCAGCACATGCCGTTCGCGCGCGCGGTCGCGGCCGACGGCTGGCTCTATGTGTCCGGCCAGGTGCCGATGGTCAATGGCGAGGTCGTCGACGGCGGCATCGTCGCGCAGACCCACCAGGCCATCAGGAACGTGCTGGCGATCCTGGCCGAGGCCGGCTACGGCCCCGAGCACGTGGTCCGCTGCGGCGTCTGGCTCGACGACGCGCGCGACTTCGCCTCGTTCAACAAGATCTTCAAGCAGTATTTCGGCGCCAATCCCCCGGCCCGCGCCTGCGTGCAGTCCAGCATGGTGGTCGACTGCAAGGTCGAGATCGACTGCATCGCCTACAAGCGGCCGGGCGGCTGATTCGGCCGCCAAACCGTTTCCATGCGGCCCCGCTGACAGGTCCGCGACCACCCGCTGTCGTTCCCGCGGATGCGGGAATCCAGCGTCTTTGAAAGCCACTGGGTCCCCGCCTCCGCGGGGACGACAGCATTGCTTCCCAACCGGGCCGCGCCAGCGGCCTCTTTCATACCGCCGCGGCGCCGACCGGCCCCGCGCACCCAAGGAGACAACATGGTCCCAGTCACCGGAACCACGCTGTTGCTGTATGCGCTGATCGCCGTGATCGCGCTGGTCGTGTTGATCGCGCGATTCAAGCTGAACCCCTTCATCACGCTGGTGGTAGTCTCGGTCCTGCTCGGCTTCTCGGTCGGCATGCCGATGAACGAGATCGTCAAGTCGTTCGAGGCCGGCGTCGGCGGCACGCTGGGCCATATCGCGCTGGTGGTCGGCCTGGGCACCATGCTCGGCAAGATGATGGCCGAGTCCGGCGGCGCCGAGCGGATCGCGCGCACGCTGATCGCGTTCTTCGGCGAGAAGCACGTGCACTGGGCAATGGCGACGATCGCCTTCATCGTCGGCTTGCCGGTGTTCTTCGAGGTCGGCTTCGTGCTGCTGATCCCGATCGCCTTCAATATCGCGCAGCGCACCGGCACCTCGATGGTCAAGGTCGGCATCCCGATGGTGGCCGGCCTGTCGGTCGTGCACGGCCTGATCCCGCCGCATCCGGCGGCGCTGCTGGCGGTGACCGCCTACGGCGCCGACATCGGCCGCACCATTCTGTATGCGCTGATCGTCGGCATCCCGACCGCGGCGATCGCCGGCCCGATCTTCGCGACGCTGATGGACCGCCATATCAAGCTGCCCGCCGACAACCCGCTGGCCGCGCAGTTCATCGAGGAAGCGGACGACACCGCGCCGGCGCAGGCGCTGCCCGGTTTCGGCATCACGGTGTTCACGATCCTGCTGCCGGTGATCCTGATGCTGATCGGCAGCAGCGCCGACCTCGTGACGACGCCGAAGACCTGGGCCAACGACTTCCTGAAGCTGATCGGCAATTCGGTGATCGCGCTGCTGATCGCCGCGCTGGTCAGCTTCTATACCTTCGGCAAGGCGCGCGGCTTCAATCGCGAGGCGATCCTGCGCTTTACCAACGAATCGGTGGCGCCCACCGCGATCATCACGCTGGTGGTCGGCGCCGGCGGCGGCTTCGGCCGCATCCTGCGCGACTCGGGCATCTCGAACTCGATCGTCGAAGTGGCCACCGGCGCCAACGTGTCGGTGCTGGTGCTGGGCTGGCTGGTCGCCGTGATGATCCGCATCGCGACCGGTTCGGCGACCGTGGCGATGACCACCGCGGCCGGCATCGTCGCGCCGATCGCGGCCAGCGTGCCCGGCACGCGCCCGGAGCTGCTGGTGCTGGCCACCGGCGCGGGCTCGCTGATCCTGTCGCACGTCAACGATGCGGGCTTCTGGCTGGTCAAGGAGTACTTCAACATGACGGTCGCGCAGACCTTCAAGACCTGGACCGTCTGCGAGACGATCATCTCGGTCGTGGCGCTGCTGCTGACGCTGGGTCTGGCGACCGTGATCTGAGCCTGGCGCGGTTGGGCTGGAGCGGCGTCGCAAGATGGGGCGCCGTTGCCCGCTCCCCCGCCCCTCTCCCGCAAGCGGGAGAGGGGAGAAAACCGCCGGCCCCGCTGCTCGCCGACGTACGACCGCACCGCAAAGGCGGCTCCCCTCTCCCCCGCCCGTCACCCCGACCCGCGCCGCAATATCCCGCCCCAATGCCAACTCCGCGCGTCTTACCTACAATGGCCGGGAAGTTGCCGGCTCG
Organism: Cupriavidus sp. UGS-1; assembly: GCF_021213615.1. Taxonomy (NCBI): domain Bacteria; kingdom Pseudomonadati; phylum Pseudomonadota; class Betaproteobacteria; order Burkholderiales; family Burkholderiaceae; genus Cupriavidus; species Cupriavidus sp. UGS-1. Next base: position 45,698 of record NZ_JAJQJF010000020.1, read on the forward strand.
CCAGGAGACGCCATGCCCATCGATCGTCGCCGCTTCCTTGCCTGTTCCGCCGCGCTGGCGGGCACGCTGACGCCCGCCGTACGCGCCCAGCCCGGTCCCGCTTCCGCGCCGGCTGCGGCAGGCGCGGCCCCACTGCGCCGCGCTATCCCGGGCACGCGCGAAACGCTGCCGGTGATCGGCCTGGGCACCGCCGACACCTTCGACGCGCCGACGCAAGGACTGCAGCAGAGCCCGCTATCCGAGGTGATGTCGCTGCTGCTGCGGATGCCGGGCGCCGTTCTCGATACCGCGCCCAGCTATGGTGCGGCCGAGGCCGTGACCGGTGAATTGTTGCGCCTGCACAATGCCCGCAAGCAGGTCTTCCTCGCCACCAAGATCTCCGCCTCCGCCAGCAGCGCGCCCGCGCAATGGGCGCGCTCGCAGCAGGAGCTGGGCACCGACACCGTCGACCTGCTGCAGGTCCACAACCTGATCGACTGGGAAGAGAACCTGCGTTTCCTGCGCCGGCTGCAGGAACAGGGCAAGACCCGCTATATCGGCGTCACCCACTATCGCGCCGATGCGCACGAGCGGCTCGAGCAGATCGTGCGCAGCGAGAAGATCGATTTCGTGCAGATCAATTATTCGCTGGGCGAGCGCGAGGCCGAACGGCGGCTGCTGCCGCTGTGCCGGCAGCGCGGCATCGGCGTGCTGATCAACCGGCCGTTCCAGGACGGACGGCTGTTCCGTGCGGTGCAGGGCCGGCAGCTGCCGCCGTGGGCCGCCGAACTCGATTGCAACAGCTGGGGCCAGCTGTTCCTCAAATTCATCGTCAGCCATCCGGCGGTGACCGCGGCGATCCCGGCGACTTCCAATCCGCGCCATATGCGTGACAACCTCGGCGCGGCGCTCGGCAGGATGCCCGACGCGAAGCAGCGCGAGCAGATCGCCACGCTGCTGGCGTAGCGTCCCAACCCAGCGCCCCAACCCAGCGCCCCAACTCAGCGCCCCAACGCCGCCGCACCGATACGGCATGCCCGCCGCTCCGCCTCCGCCCACCAGCCCCGGCCGCCTCGGCCCGCTCGGCATCCGCCCGGGCGAACATGCGGCCGTGATCGCGGCGTTCGCGTTCTTCTTCTGCCTGTTCGCCAGCTATTTCATGCTGCGGCCGGTACGCGAGACGATGGGCATCGCCGGCGGCGTGCAGAACCTCCAATGGCTGTTCACCGCGACCTTCGTCGTGATGCTGGCCGCGATTCCGCTGTACGGGCTGTGCAGCGCGCGGCTGCCGCGCAGGCGCTTCGTGCCGTGGGTCTATGCGTTCTTCATCGCCAATCTGCTGGCCTTCGCGCTCGCCACGCGGGCGCGGCCCGACGATGTCTGGCTGGCGCGGGTGTTCTACGTGTGGCTGTCGGTGTTCAATCTGTTCGTGGTGTCGGTCGCGTGGAGCCTGATGGCGGACGTGTTCCGCCCCGAACAGGCGCGCCGGCTGTTTCCGGTAATCGCCGCCGGCGCGAGCGTCGGCGGGCTGGCCGGGCCGCTGCTGTCGGGATGGCTTGTCGGACCGATCGGGCTGACCGGGCTGATGCTGCTGTCGGCCGTGCTGCTGGCGGCGACGCTGCCGGGCTGTGCGTGGCTGTTCCGCTGGCGCGCGCGGGCCGGGGCCGGGGCAGGGGCCGATGCGGGTACCCGGGCCATCGCACGGGGCGACGGCGCGCCGATTGGCGACGCCGCCCCTCACGCGCACGCGGCGCGCGACGATCCGCGCAATCCCATCGGCGGCGGCCTGCTCGCCGGGCTGACGCTGATCGCCCGCTCACGCTATCTGCTGGGCATCGCGCTGTTCGTGATCCTGCTGTCGACCGCCAGCACCTTCCTGTACTTCGAACAGGCGCGGCTGGTCGCCGAGACCTTCCCCGACCGCACCGAGCAGACGCGCGTGTTCAGCGCGCTCGACGCGATCGTGCAGGCCGCCACCATCGCGATCCAGCTGTTCTTCTCGGGCCGGGTGGCGCGCCGCTATGGCGTCACCGCGCTGCTGACCGTGGTGCCGCTGGCGGTGGCCTTCGGCTTCGTGCTGCTGGCAATCTGGCCGGTGTTCGGCGTGCTGGCCGGCGTGATGGTGCTGCGCCGCGTCGGCGAGTATGCGCTGGTGCGCCCCGGCCGCGAGATGCTGTTCACCGTGGTCGACGCCGAGACCAAGTACAAGGCCAAGAACGTGATCGACACGATGGTCTACCGTGCCGGCGATGCGGTCAGCGCCTGGGTCAAGACCGGCATCGATGCACTGGCCGGCCATCCGGCGGTCGTCGCCGTGACGGGCGCCGTGCTGGCGCTGGTCTGGGGCTTGCTTGGCTGGTGGCTGGGCCGGCGCCACCAGGGCGCGGCCGGCGATGCGCCGGCGCGCACCGCCAGCACGGCGACGCAGGCCCCGGCCCGCATGCCGGGCCGCTAGCCCTCGCATTCGGCCAAAATGGCGGCATGCGGGGCCAAGCGGACAGGCTCGCCGCGCCGGCCCGATGCCGCAGGCATTACAGTGTCGGCCGAAGCGGGCAATGCCGCGCCGTGCCCGCACGGCCGACCCGTGCCGCCATCGATCGAACCCGGCCACGCGCTCCCCGCGCGCCGCCACCGAAGGAATCCGCCATGAAAACCAAAGCCGCCGTCGCCTGGAAAGCAGGTGCCCCGTTGACCATCGAGGAAGTCGACCTGGCCGGTCCGCGCGCCGGCGAGGTGCTGGTCGAGATCAAGGCCACCGGCATCTGCCATACCGACTACTACACGCTGTCGGGCGCGGACCCCGAGGGCATCTTCCCCGCGATCCTGGGCCATGAGGGCGCCGGCGTAGTGACCGACGTGGGCCCGGGCGTGACCTCGCTGAAGCCGGGCGATCATGTGATTCCGCTTTACACGCCCGAATGCCGCCAGTGCAAGTTCTGCCTGTCGCGCAAGACCAACCTGTGCCAGGCGATCCGCGCGACCCAGGGCAAGGGCCTGATGCCGGACGGCACCTCGCGCTTCTCGCTCGACGGCAAGCCGATCTTCCACTACATGGGCACGTCGACCTTCGCCAACCACATCGTGGTGCCGGAGATCGCGCTGGCAAAGATCCGCGACGACGCGCCGTTCGACAAGGTCTGCTATATCGGCTGCGGCGTGACCACCGGCGTGGGCGCGGTGCTGTTCACCGCCAAGGTCGAGGCCGGCGCCAACGTGGTGGTGTTCGGCCTGGGCGGCATCGGCCTGAACGTGATCCAGGGCGCGAAGATGGTCGGCGCCGACAAGATCATCGGCGTCGACATCAACCCGAATCGCGAGGCACTGGCGCGCCAGTTCGGCATGACGCATTTCGTCAATCCGAACGACGTCGACAACGTCGTCGACCATATCGTGCAGCTGACCGACGGCGGCGCCGATTACTCCTTCGAATGCATCGGCAACACCAAGGTCATGCGCCAGGCGCTGGAGTGCTGCCACAAGGGCTGGGGCAAGTCGATCATCATCGGCGTGGCCGAGGCCGGGGCCGAGATCTCGACCCGCCCGTTCCAGCTGGTGACCGGCCGCGAGTGGAAGGGCTCGGCCTTCGGCGGCGCGCGCGGCCGCACCGACGTGCCGAAGATCGTCGACTGGTACATGGACGGCAAGCTGAACATCGACGACCTGATCACGCATACGCTGCCGCTGGAGCGGATCAACGAGGGCTTCGACCTGATGAAGCGCGGCGAATCGATCCGTTCGGTGGTGCTGTACTGAAGGCCGGAGGCGCGACGCTCATGCTCGAACTGCTCTCCGAGCACGGCTGCTTCGGCGGCGTGCAGCGCTTCTACCGGCATGCGTCGACCGCGGTCGGCCTGCCGATGCGCTTCTCGGTTTTCCTGCCGCCCGCGGCGCTGGCCGGCGTCGGCACGCCGCGGCCGGCGCTGTTCTACCTGGCCGGCCTGACCTGTACCGAAGAGACCTTCATGATCAAGGGCGGCGCGCAGCGGCTGGCCGCGCAGCTCGGCCTGATCCTGGTCGCGCCCGATACCAGTCCGCGCGAGACCGGCATCGCCGGCGAGGCCGACGAGTGGGACTTCGGCGCCGGCGCCGGCTTCTACCTGGACGCGACGCAGGCCCCGTGGCGCGCGCACTGGCGCATGGAAAGCTATGTGGCCGGCGAGCTCTACGATCTGGTGGTCGGCGAGCTGGGCGCCGATCCGCGGCGCATCGGCATCTTCGGCCATTCGATGGGCGGACACGGCGCGCTGGTGCTGGCGCAGCGCCATCGCGAGCGCTTCCGCTCGGTGTCGGCGTTCGCGCCGATCGCCGCGCCGTCGCAATGCCCCTGGGGCGAGAAGGCGTTCGGCCGCTACCTCGGCGAGGATCGCGCCCAATGGCTGCAGTACGATGCCAGCGCGCTGATGCGGGCGCAACCCGCCGCGCCCTTCCCCGGCGGCATCCTGATCGATCAGGGTCTGGCCGACAAGTTCCTTGCCGACCAGCTGCATCCCGAGGCCTTCGAGGCGGCCTGCGCCGCGGTGGGCCAGCCGCTGACGCTGCGGCGCCACCAGGGCTACGACCACGGCTACTACTTCATCGCGACCTGGATGGAGGACCATCTGCGCCATCATGCGGCGCAGTTGCAGGCGCCCTGAAGCGCCGGTCCTTGCGGCGCGGCGCGATCGAACCTAGGCCGCCGCGCCGAAGCGCTGGCGATAGTCGCGCGGCGTGATGCCCAGATGGCGCAGGAAGGCGCGCCGCAGCGCTTCGTCGGAACCGAAGCCGCTGCGCGCGGCCACCGCCTTCAGCGGCAGCTCGCCCTGCTCCAGCAGGCGGCGCGCCGCTTCGAGCCGCGCCGATTCGATGAAGGCGGTCGGACTGGCGCCGGTCTCGCGGGCGAACACGCGCCGGAAATTGCGCTCGCTCATCGCGGCCCGCGCCGCCATCTCGCTCATCGTGAACGCGCGCGTCAGGTCGCGGAGGATCCAGTCCTGCACCTCGCGCACGCCGGCGTGGCCGGTGGTCTGGCTGGCCAGATGCACGCTGAATTGCGACTGGCCGCCGGGCCGCTTCAGGAAGACCACCAGCTCGCGCGCCAGATCGAGCGCGATCTCCCGCCCCAGATCCTCCTCGACGATGGCCAGCGCCAGGTCGATGCCGGCCGTGACGCCGGCCGAGGTCCACAGCGTGCCCTGGCGCACGAAGATCGCATCGGGATCGACTGCCACCGCGGGATAACGCTGCCGCAGCAGCGGCGCGACGCTCCAGTGCGTGGTCGCGCGCTTGCCGTCGAGCAGGCCGGCGGCGGCCAGGAAGAACGATCCCGAACACAGCGCCACCAGCCGGCCGATGCGCGGCGCCACCGCGCGCGCCCACGGCACGATCTCCTCGGCGTCGCGCAACGCCCCTTCGATATCGCGCGCGCCGACGATCACCGCGGTATCGGGCAGCAGCACCGTGTCGAGCCGCGCGGTGGCCTCCAGCGTTATCAGCGTGTCGGACCGCACCGGGCCGACGCGGGTCGACACGATGCGCGTGCGATAGGCCGGCGGCTGGCCGCGCCGGGCCAGCTGCAGGTTCGCGTAGTCGAACACCGTCATCGGCCCGACCGCCTCCATCGCCTTGAAGCCGGGATAGACGACCAGATCGATCTGATGGGGGGCGGGGGATGGTGGGGGCATGAAACGGCGATCACGGGCGGCCGGCGCGAACGGCTGGCGGCATGGCGGGAAACGAAAGGCCACAGTGTAAACGAGGCAGTGTTCCTGCTTGCAGAGATGCATCTTGATACGCGATCCCCCTCGCGCCAGTTTTCTCCGCTCTGCCGCTTGCGGGAGAGGGGTTGGGGCAGAGGGCAAGCGGCGTTGACAGTGCGACCGCCGTCCCCCCTCTCCCCGCCCCTCTTCCCGGTGGGCAGAGGGAGAACACATCTGCCTGCCGCAGGCGGGTGAAGGCAGCAACATCGGCCAGCCACACCCGCTTGCTATCATGAACTGCAGACCGTTGCGCCACCGATCCTCCCGATCCCTTGATCACTTCGCTGCGAGCCGCCCGTGCCCCATGAAGTCAGCCTGATCACCACCATCGCCGCCGGCCTCGGTCTGGCGCTCGTCTTCGGCTTCATCTGTGCCCGCCTCGGCGCGCCGGCGCTGGTGGGCTATCTGCTGGCCGGCATCGTGATCGGGCCAGCCACGCCGGGCTTTGTCGCCGACATGGCGCTGGCCGGGCAATTGGCAGAGATCGGCGTGATGCTGCTGATGTTCGGCGTCGGCCTGCACTTCTCGCTCGAGGACCTGCTGTCGGTGCGCCGAATCGCGCTCCCGGGGGCGATCGTGCAGATCGCCTTTGCCACCGCGCTCGGGGCCGGGGTGACCACGCTATGGGGCTGGCCGCTCGCCGATGCGCTGGTGTTCGGGCTATGCCTGTCGGTCGCCAGCACCGTGGTGCTGCTGCGCGCCCTCGAGCAGCGCGGCACGCTCGATTCGGTCAACGGCCGCATCGCGGTCGGCTGGCTGGTGGTCGAGGACCTGGTGACGGTGCTGGTGCTGGTGATGCTGCCCGCGCTGGCGGAGGTGCTCGGCACCGTTCCATCGGGCCAGGCCGCCGCGATAGCGGCCGGCGGCAACGGCGCCGTGCCGGCCGCGGACGGCGCCTCGCTGTGGGCGACGCTGGGCGCCACGCTCGGCCGCGTCGCGGTGTTTGTCGCGCTGATGCTGCTGGTGGGCCGGCGCCTGTTTCCGTGGCTGTTGTGGCAGGTCGCGCGCACCGGCTCGAACGAGCTGTTCACGCTGTGCCTGGTCGCCGCCGCGGTCGGCATCGCCTACGGCTCGGCGGTGCTGTTCGGCGTCTCGTTCGCGCTCGGCGCCTTCTTCGCCGGCATGGTGCTGCGCGGCTCGGCACTGAGCCATCGCGCCGCGCAGGAAACGCTGCCGCTGCGCGACGCCTTCTCGGTACTGTTCTTCGTCTCGGTCGGCATGCTGTTCGATCCGCGCGTGCTGCTCGACGCGCCGCTGCAGGTCGCCGTTACGCTGGCCATCGTGATCGTCGGCAAGTCGCTGGCCGCGCTGGCGCTGGTGCTGGTGATGCGCTACCCGCTGAACACCGCGCTGACGGTGTCCGCGAGCCTCGCGCAGATCGGCGAGTTCTCCTTCATCCTCGCCGGGCTCGGCGTCACGCTCGGCATGCTGAGCGCGCAGGGACACAACCTGGTGCTGGCGGCTTCGCTGATCTCGATCGCGCTGAACCCGCTGGTATTTCACGCGGTCGAGCCGCTGCAGCGCTGGATTCGCGCTCGATCGGCGCTGGCGCGCAAGCTCGAGCGCAGTGCCGACCCGCTGGCCGAGCTGCCCGCCACGGTCGACCAGGCGCTGCTGACGCGGCAGGTCGTGCTGGTCGGCCATGGCCGCGTCGGACGCCGCATCGCCGCGGCGCTGCGCTCGCATGGGGTGCCGGTGGTGGTGGCCGACCAGAACCGCGAGATCGTCGAGGCGCTGCGCGCGCAGGGCGTGCCGGCGGTATCGGGCGATGCCGCCGAACCGTCGGTATTGATCCAGGCCCATATCGCGCGCGCGGGCATGCTGGTGATCGCCACGCCCGATACCGTCGGCGTGCGGCGCATGGCCGAGATCGCGCGCACGTTGAATCCGGGCATTCGCATCCTGGTGCGCACGCACAGCGAGGACGAGGCCGCGCTGCTGCTGCAGGACCGCGTCGGCGAGGTCTTCCTCGGCGAGCACGAACTGGCGACGGCGATGATCGAGCGCGTGTTGCAGAGCGCGCGGCAGGACGCGGCGGCGCACGATGCGAGCGCGAACAGCGACGCCAGCGGCGGCGCAAGCGGCGGCGGCCAGCGCGCCGGCGCGCCGCACTGAAGTGCCCGGCCGGCCGCGACGTCAGTCCGCCGCTGCCTGCATGCCGCGATAGACGCCAGGCCGCAGCCCGGTCCAGCGCCGGAACGCCCGATGGAAGGCGCCAGGCTCGGCAAACCCCATCTCGGCCGCGATCTCGGTGATCGGCAGATCGGTATGGCTCAGCGCCTCGATCGCCAGGTCCCGCCGCAATTCGTCCTTCAGCTGCTGATAGGTGGCGCCCTCCTCCATCAGGCGTCGTCGCAACGACGAAGCGGACAGGTGCAGCGCCGACGCCAGCGCCTCGAAGGTCGGCCACACGTCCGGCCGCGACTGCCGCAGCAGCCGGCGCACGCGCGCCACCACGCTGCTGCGGTCCGAATACTTGACCACCACGTTGTGCGGCGCGTCGCGCAGGAACGCCTTGACGCTGCGCTCGTCGTGCCGCACGGGATGGTCCAGCCACGCGGCGTCGAAGACCAGCGCGGTGCCGGGCGCGTCGAAGGCGAGCTGGCGCGAATACATGACGCGGTACTCGGCGCTGTAGTCTGGTTCTGGATAGCGGAACGCGGCCAGCCGCACCGGCACGCGCCGCCGCGCCAGCCAGCACATCAGTCCGTGCAGCATGATCAGCAGCGTCTCCTGCGCGAACACGCCGGGCCGGCGGCGCGACGGCTCGGTCAGTACCAGCGCGGCACGCTGCGGCCCGCCGGCGGTGGCATTGCCCTCGTAGCGGCGCAACAGCTGCACGCCGATATCGTCGAGCAGCACGCCGAAGCCGCGCGCGACCCGATCCAGGCCCTGCCCCAGCGTGCGGCTGCCGGCCACCGCATGGCACAGCAGCGCGAAGCTGCCGGGCTTCATCGCGCGCGAGTCCTGGCCGAAGAACTCGTCGCCCAGCGCCGCCGACACCCCCAGCCACAGCGCCCCGTAGCTGGCCGCCGATACCCGTGCCTGCGGGACCGCCAGCATCGCGGGCGCGATACCGGCGGCGCGCAGCACCGGCTCGGCATCGATGCCGCGCGAGCGCAGGCCGGAGATCGCATGGTGGACGAAGCAGATCGCGACACTACCTTTTTCCATCGGTACGCAGGGCAACAACGGGACGCAACAGCAAAGGCATGGAGACGGTCCGTGGGGTTCGGTGAGGTTCGCTGAATTGACGCGGCCACGGCGACGGTCGTTTCGAGGACACCGCCGGCAGTGGCAAATCAGTTCAGCGCAGTTGACGGATTTTGGCATAGCGCGCGCCGGCATCGCCTTTCTACACTGCCGTCAATCTCGCTCGCCCGACCACACAACGACAGCGCCATGTACAGCGAATACACCGAGCAGCAACGCATGATCCGCGACACCGCGCGCGCCTTCGCCGAGGAACGTCTGAAGCCCAACGCCGCGCAATGGGACCGCAGCGGACAATTGCCCGACGAGATTGTCACGGAGATGGGCGCGCTCGGCCTGCTTGGCATGATCGTGCCCGAGCAATGGGGCGGCACCTATACGGACTACATCGCCTACGCGCTGGCGATCGAGGAGATCGCCGCCGGCTGCGCGGCTTGCGCGACGCTGATGAGCGTGCACAGCTCGGTCGGCTGCGGCCCGATCCTGCACTACGGCACCGAAGCGCAGAAGGATCGCTATCTGCCGGCGCTGGCCAGCGGCGAGCTGATCGGTGCGTTCTGCCTGACCGAGCCGCAGGCCGGCTCGGAGGCCCACAACCTGCGCACACGCGCCCGTCCGGCCGATGACGGCTGGGTGCTGTCCGGCAACAAGCAGTTCGTCACCAACGGCCAACGCGCCGGCATCGCGATCGTCTTTGCCGCGACCGAGCCGGAACGCGGCAAGCGCGGACTGTCGGCCTTCCTGGTGCCGACCGACACGCCGGGTTTCCATGTCCATGCCCCGGAGAAGAAGCTGGGCATCCGCGCCTCGGACACCTGCGCGATCACGCTGGAGGACTGCGTCGTGCCGCACGACGCGCTGCTCGGCGACACCGGCGAGGGCTTGCGCATCGCGCTGTCGAACCTCGAAGGCGGCCGCATCGGCATCGCCGCGCAGGCAATCGGCATCGCGCGCTCGGCCTTCGATGCCGCCTGCCGCTATGCCGGCGAACGCGTGCAGTTCGGCCGTCCGCTGCGCGAGCATGCGCCGATTGCCAACATGCTCGCCGACATGGCGACCGAGCTGAACGCGGCGCGCCTGCTGGTGCATCGTGCCGCGCGCATGCGCAGCGACGGCCAGCCCTGCCTGTCCGAAGCGTCCCAGGCCAAGCTCTATGCGTCCGAGCTGGCCGAACGGGTCTGCTCGAAGGCGCTGCAGATCCACGGCGGCTACGGCTACCTCGAGGACTACCCGGTCGAGCGCCACTACCGGGACGCGCGCATCACGCAGATCTACGAGGGCACCAGCGAGATCCAGCGGATGCTGATCGCGCGCTCGCTGTAGTTCGGGCCCTCGCCCTCCCTTGCGACTTGCCTCGCCAGAACAAACCGACGGAGACACCATGACCAAACAGCCCGCCACCGAAACCGCGATTCCAACCGTCAAGCTGCTGATCAACGGCGAATGGGTCGAATCTGCCGCCACCGAATACCGCCAGGTCGTCAATCCGGCCACGCAGCAAGTGCTGGCGCGCGTGCCGCTGGCCACGCGCGCCGAGGTCGACGCGGCGGTCGGCGCGGCGCAGCGCGCCTTCGCGAGCTGGCGCCATACGCCGATCGGGGCCCGGCTGCGCATCATGCTGAAGTACCAGGCGCTGATCCGCGAGCACACCAAGCGCATCGCCGCGATCCTGACCGCCGAACAGGGCAAGACGTTGTCCGACGCCGAGGGCGACATCTTTCGCGGCCTGGAGGTGGTCGAGCATGCCGCGTCGATCGGCACGCTGCAGCAAGGCGGCTTTGCCGAAAACGTGGCCGCGGCCGTGGACACCTACACGCTGCAGCAGCCGATCGGCGTGTGTGCCGGCATCACGCCGTTCAATTTCCCGGCGATGATTCCGCTGTGGATGTTCCCGATGGCGATCGTCTGCGGCAATACCTTCGTGCTCAAGCCCTCCGAGCAGGACCCGCTGTCGACGATGGAACTGGTGGCGCTCGCGCTCGAAGCGGGCGTGCCGCCCGGTGTGCTGAACGTCGTGCATGGCGCCAAGGACGTGGTCGACGCGCTGTGCACGCATCCCGATGTCAAGGCGGTGTCCTTCGTCGGCTCGACTGCGGTCGGCACCCATGTCTACAACCTGGCCGGCAGCCACGGCAAGCGCGTGCAGTCGATGATGGGCGCGAAGAACCATGCGGTGGTGCTGCCCGACGCGCACAAGGAGCAGACGCTGAACGCGCTGGTCGGCGCCGCCTTCGGCGCGGCGGGCCAGCGCTGCATGGCGACCTCCGTGGCGGTGCTGGTCGGCGCGGCGCGCGACTGGCTGCCCGACCTGATCGCCAAGGCACGCACGCTGAAGGTTGGCGCCGGCGCCGAGCCCGGCACCGATGTCGGACCGGTGGTGTCGGTCGCGGCGAAGCAGCGCATCCTGGGGCTGATCGAGGCCGGCGTGCAGGAAGGCGCGACGCTGGCGCTCGACGGCCGCGATGTCAGCGTGCCGGGCTATCCGGACGGCAACTTCATCGGACCGACCGTGTTCACCGACGTGACGACCGGGATGTCGATCTACACGCAGGAGATCTTCGGGCCGGTGCTGGTGGTGATCGGCGTCGACACGCTCGACGAGGCGATCGCGCTGGTCAACCGCAATCCCTTCGGCAACGGCACCGGCGTGTTCACGCAGAGCGGCGCCGCGGCGCGCAAGTTCCAGAGCGAGATCGACGTGGGCCAGGTCGGCATCAATATCCCGATTCCCGTGCCGGTGCCGTATTTCAGCTTCACCGGCTCGCGCGGCTCCAAGCTGGGCGACCTCGGGCCCTACGGCAAGCAGGTGGTGCAGTTCTATACGCAGACCAAGACCGTGACGGCGCGCTGGTTCGATGACGAGACCGTGAACCAGGGCGTCAACACCACCATCGCGCTGCGCTGAACCAGCCCAACGGACCCAACGGACCCAACGGACAGGAGACCTCGATGCATATCGCCTTTATCGGCCTGGGCAACATGGGGGCGCCGATGGCGCGCAACCTGCTGAAGGCCGGCCACACGCTGACGGTGTTCGATCTCAATGCGCAGGCGCTTGCCGCCTTGCGCGACGCCGGCGCCAGCGGCGCCGATTCGCCGAAGCAGGCAGCCGCCGAGGCCGACATCGTGATCACGATGCTGCCGGCCGCGGCGCATGTGCGCGGCGTCTACACCGGCGAAAACGGCGTGCTGGCCGGCGTGCGTGCCGGCGTGCCGCTGATCGATTCGAGCACGATCGACCCGGCGACGGTGCGCGAGCTTGCGGCGCTGGCCGCGCGCCAGGGCAATCCGTTTGCCGACGCGCCGGTGTCGGGCGGCACCGGCGGCGCGCAGGCCGGCACGCTGACCTTCATGGTCGGCGCCGACGCGGCGCTGTTCGAGCGGCTGCAGCCGGTGCTGGCCGGCATGGGCAGGAACGTGGTCCGCTGCGGCGACACCGGTACCGGCCAGGTCGCGAAGATCTGCAACAACCTGATCCTCGGCATTTCGATGATCGGCGTGTCCGAGGCGATGGCGCTCGGCGCGCGGCTCGGCATCGACGCCAAGGTGCTGGCAGGCATCGTCAACACGTCGACCGGGCGCTGCTGGTCGTCCGACACCTGCAACCCCTACCCCGGCGTGATCGACACCGCCCCGGCCGCGCGCGGCTACAGCGGCGGCTTCGGCGCCGAACTGATGCTGAAGGACCTGGGCCTGGCCAACGACGCCGCCCGCGCGGTGCGGCAGCCGCTGTTCCTCGGCGCGCTGGCGCAGCAGCTGTACCAGGCGATGTGTCAGCGCGGAGACGGGCAGCTCGATTTCTCGGGCGTCATTCGGCAATACCTCGACGCCGATGGAGGCGCGGCGTGAACGCAAGAGTCGAATCGCTGCCGCCGCGGATCGAGGCCGAGGGCACCGATGAAGTCCGCTTCGAGGTCATCAACCGCGTCGGGCTGGTGACGCTGAACCGGCCGCGCCAGCTCAATGCGCTGTCGTATCCGATGATCGTGGCGCTGCGCGAACAGCTGCGGCGCTGGGCAGCGCAGAAGGATATCGTTGCCGTGGTGCTGCGCGGCGCCGGCGACAAGGCGTTCTGCGCCGGCGGCGATATCCGCGCGCTGTACGACAGTTATCGCGACGCCGCGGCCGGACGTGGCGGCGACGATGGGGAACCGCTGTACCGGCGCTTCTTCGTCGACGAATACCAGCTCGACTTCGAGCTGCACCGCTATCCGAAGCCGGTGGCCGCGCTGATGGACGGCATCGTGATGGGCGGCGGCATGGGGCTGGCGCAGGCGGCACCGCTGCGCCTCGTCACCGAACGCTCCCGCGTCGCAATGCCCGAGACCGGCATCGGCCTGGTGCCCGATGTCGGCGCCAGCCACTTCCTGTCGCGGATGACGCCCGAGCTGGCGCTGTATGTCGGCCTGACCGGCGTGACGCTCGGCGCGGCCGATACGCTGCTGTGCGGACTCGCGGATGTCGCGACCGACAGCGCTTCGCTCGTGGAGTTGGAGACGACGCTGGCCAGCATCGACTGGCCGGCCAGTGACCGTGACACGGTGCTGGCAACGCTGCGCCGGGCGCTGGTTCCGGCGTCGCCGACCACCGCGGCCGATGCCCCGCTGCTGAAGGTACTGCCTGCGCTGCTGCGACACTTCCGCGCCGACGCGACGCCCGCGGCGATCCTGCAAGGCCTCGCCGGTGAACAGGATCCATGCTGCGCCGACTGGGCCGCGAAGACGGCGACGCTGCTGCGCGGCCGCTCCCCGCTGATGACGGCCGTCACCCGCGAACTGCTGCTGCGCGGCCGCCGGCTGGATCTGGCCGACTGCTTCCGCATGGAGCTCGACGTGGTCAGCCACGCCTTCACCGACGGCGACTTCATCGAGGGCGTGCGCGCGCTGATCGTCGACAAGGACCAGACGCCACGGTGGCGGGTGGACAGCCACGATGCGGTCGCTCCCGATACGGTACGCGGGTTCTTCGTGTCGCCGTGGGAAGGCGAGCGGCATCCGCTGTCGGCACCAGCACTGAAATAGGAAAGGGCGCTCCGAAGAGCGCCCTGTATAGCCGACAAGTCTGTCGTCCCCGCGAAGGCGGGGACCCAGCGGCTTGGTCATCCCGCTCCGGCACAGGTGGAAACACCGTTCTGCCGTCCTACCGGTTACGATTCCCGCGCCTTGAAGGAAAAAGGGCGCTCCACGGAGCGCCCTTCAAGGAGGAAGTTGGGGGTCCGCTTGCCTATTCAGGCAGCTGCCGACACTGATCCCGACCTATCGCCAGCGAATATAGCCACGCTCACAGCTCGAGTCAATGGACCACCTGTCCGAACCAGAATTGGCTAGCGTCGCAGCCCTTCTCTCGGACGAACGGCTTGGAACGTTCGAGCGCTTCACCGGGTCTCGCCGCAGCGCCATTGCGCTCCATCAGGCAATGCTCAGACTTGCCGCCTCGCTGATGACGGTCACCGCCGTGGTAGAGATTGCATTGCGCAACGCCGTCTGTGCCCAGCTGACGGACCACTTCCAAACCCCGGACTGGCTCCGCATGCCGCCCGCTCCCTTTCAGTGGGACAACGAGTTGAAAGCGAAGATCCTGCAGGCCGACGCCAGCGCGCGAAAGACTGCGTACGCAAAGATGAACCTGGACGTACGGCAACAACTGGATAGACGCGCGTTCTGCGGCGGCATTGCACCGCACGGTCTTGCATATGAGCACATCCTGAGGGCCCGGCAAAAGGTCGTCAGCGTATCGATGGGACAACTGGTGGTACAGCTGACTCTGTACTTCTGGAAGCGGCTGTTTTCAACGAGCTACGAGCACACGCTATGGCGACCCGCGCTGAAGCACGTCTTCCCGGACAAATCGGTGTCGCGCGCATTGGTTGCCAGCCATCTTGAAGCGCTTTATCAGACCAGGAATCGCATTGCGCATCACGAACCTGTCTACGGACACAGGCTTCAACAAGCCGAAGCCGCTATCGACTTCATTGCACGGTGTCTGTGGCGAGGTGACATCAAAGGTGCCACCCCGCTGGAGAAGCTGCTTCAAGCAGAAATGACAGAGCTGAGAACGCGCGCCGAGTCAGCAAACCGCATCCTCGCCATGCGTGTTCCGCCGGCGCGGCCGCATTGAAGCAAGAGAGGCGCTGATGAGAGCGCCCAAGCTTGCCAACGGAGATTGTCGTCCCCCAAAGCGGGGAACCCAGCAGCTTTCAAAGACGCTGGATTCCCGCTTTCGCGGGAACGACATGCGGTACGCGAGCCTGCTCAGGGCTTTGGCGCCGTTGCGGAAGCCGCCGCCGGTGCGACCAGCCCATCGGCGCGGAACATCGCCTTGATGCCCCGCACCGCCTGCCGGATGCGCGATTCGTTTTCGATCAGCGCGAAGCGCACGTAGTCGTCGCCGAAGTCGCCGAAGCCGATGCCCGGCGATACCGACACCTTGGCTTTCTCCAGCAGCTGCTTGGCGAATTCCAGCGAGCCCAGCGCGCGATACGGCTCGGGAATCCGCGCCCAGATGTACATCGATGCCTTCGGCAGCTCCACCGGCCAGCCGGCCTCGTTCAGCCCGCGCGCCAGCACATCGCGGCGCGACTGGTATTGCGCGGCGATCTCGCGCACGCATTGCTGGTCGCCCTCGAGCGCGGCGATCGCGGCAATTTGCAGCGGCGTGAACGTGCCGTAGTCGTGATAGCTCTTGATGCGCGCCAGCGCCGTCACCAGGTCGGCATTGCCCGCCATGAAGCCGATGCGCCAGCCCGCCATGTTGTAGCTCTTCGACAGCGTGAAGAACTCCACTGCGATGTCCTTGGCGCCCGGCACCTGCAGGATCGACGGCGCCTTCCAGCCATCGAAGACGATGTCGGCATAGGCGAGGTCATGCACGACCAGGATGTCGTGCTTGCGGGCCAGCGCGATCACGCGCTCGAAGAAATCGAGTTCCACGCATTGCGCGGTGGGGTTCGACGGGAACCCGAGCACGATCATCTTCGGCTTCGGATAGCTGCCGCGGATCGCGCGTTCGAGCTCGGCGAAGAAGTCGACGCCGGGAATCAGCGGCACCGAGCGGATATCGGCACCGGCGATCACCGCCCCGTAGATATGGATCGGATAGCTCGGGTCGGGCACCAGCACGGTGTCGCCGCGATCGAGCGTGGCGAGCATCAGGTGCGACAACCCCTCCTTCGAGCCGATCGTCACGATGGCCTCGCGCTCCGGATCGATGTCGACGTCGTAGCGCTCGCGATACCAGTGCGAGATCGCGCGGCGCAGCCGCGGAATGCCGCGCGAGGTCGAATAGCCGTGGGTATTGGGACGCTGCGCCGCCTCGGTCAGCTTGGCCACGATATGCGCGGGCGTCGCGCCATCGGGATTGCCCATGCTCATGTCGATGATGTCCTCGCCGCGGCGGCGCGCGGCCATCTTGAGCTCGGCGGTGATATTGAAGACGTAGGGGGGAAGACGATCGATGCGCGCGAAGCGGCGCTGGCTCGACTGGCTCGAGCCGGGGGATGCCGGAATGGCTGACATGGTTGTCCTTGTACGTAAGCGCCCGGAACCGTCCGAGCGACGTTGGCGGTTGTCAGTGCCGCCGGCGACGATGTTAATCGGGTTACGGGCGCGCGTCCATCGCCGTCGTGCAGGCGCGATCTCGCGTTGATCGGCCCGCTTCCGTGGGAAGGAGTCCGCCGCACGTCGCGCCACGCGTATATCCCCTCTTGCTCCCAGCGTGCTTCGGCGTTAAGCTTCGCACGCTTTGTATGCAAAACTTGAACACAAAAAAAGGAGACATAGCGCGATGGATCTCGCTGCCGCCCAACTGCCGATGGTGCTCAATGGTCTGGAATGGTCGGGCTGCGCGCTCGCGATGAGCGGCTCGCTGCTGGTCGCGCTGCACAACAAGGCGTCGCGCTGGGGCTGGATCTCGTACCTGTGCTCGAACATCGTGTGGAGCGTGTTCGCACTGGTGACCGGCACCTATGGCCTGTTCGTGCAACAGCTCGGCTTCACCGCGACCAGCCTGTACGGACTCTACCGGCATACGCAGTTCCATCGGCAGGGCGGACACGCCGGCTCGCACTGAGCCGGACGCCCTCTCCGCCCTCCCCACTCCGGCCTCTTTACGCGGCTCAGTCGTCGAGCGTTTCATGCACGCCGACGGCGCCGTGCTTCCAGTAGGCCGACGCGCGGATGCGGCGCTTGTCGATGCCGCGCTCGTCGACCAGGCAGGCGCGCACGGCGCGCATCGCGGCTGCCTCGCCGGCCGCCCAGACATAGCCCTCCCCGGCAGGCAATTCCAGCCAGCGCAGCGTCGTCAGCAGTTCGTCGCCTTCGGCGCGATACAGCCAGTGCAGTTCGCAGGCGGCGTCGCCGCGCAGATCGACACGCGCCTCGCGATCGTCGACCTGGACGACCACCACCACGCGCTTGCCGGCCGGCAGTTCCTCGACCCGGCGCGCGATCGCGGGCAGCGCCGCTTCGTCGCCGATCAGCAGGTGCCAGTCGAACGCCGACGGGATCACGAAGGAACCGCGCGGCCCGCCGATGCCCAGCCATTGTCCGGGCTGCGCCTGCGCCGCCCAGCTGGCGCCCGGGCCATCGCCGTGCAGCACGAATTCGATATCGAGCTCGCGCGCCGCGGCGTCGTAGCGGCGCGGCGTGTAGTCGCGCGCGATCGGGCGCGGCTGTCCTTCAGGAAAGATCGGACCGTCGGGCCCCATCTCCGGCAGCACCGGGCGCTGCTGTCCCGGCGCCGGCAGGAACACCTTGATATGGTCGTCGAACGAGGCCGACACGAAGTCGGCGAGATCGTCGCCGGTAAAGGTCACGCGCAGCAGCGCGGGTGCGATCCGCTGCGTGCGGACCACCTGGATATGGCGGAACTTCAGCGGATGGCGGACGCGCTCGACGGTGAGCGCGGCGTCGCGGCGATCGGTGGCGTCGAAGGATGTGGCACGGTCGGTTGCGGACATGCATTACCTCGGATTGCGTGGTCGGGCGGGATGCGGCGGCACGGCGGCCGCCTCGGTGTTTTCGATATCGGCGACGGCGCGCAGCAGGATGTCGGCGATGCGCCGCTGTTCGTCAGGGGAGGCATCGGTGCGCAGCAGCAGCGCCCGCTTGAGCGCCATCCGCGCCTGCACGAATTCCGGCAACCAGCCGTTGCCCTGATCGTCCGGCTCCGGCGGCGGCCCGCCGGCCAGGGCGCGGCGCACCCATTCCATCTTGCGGGCGGCATGACGCAGCCCGTTCCACAGCAGCGCCAGCCGTTCGCGGTTGGCCTGCAGGAACTCGCGGCCCGGCCCGGCCAGCCGGTAGCACTTGCGGTTGCCGTCGACGTCGACGGCCGCGTGGCCAATCTCTTCCAGGTACGTCAAGGCGGGATAGATCACGCCCGGGCTAGGCTTGTAGAAGCCGGCACTGCGCGCTTCCAGCGCCTTGATCAGTTCGTAGCCGTGGCTGGGCTGCTCGGCCAGCAGGTCGAGCAGCAGCAGTTGCAGGTCGTCGGCGCCGAGCTTGCGGCCGCGGCGCAGGCTGTCGGCATCGGAGCCGAATCCTCCGAAAGGACCGCCGGGGCCGTGGCCGTGCCGGCCGTGATGATGGCGAGGGGGCATGGAACAGTCGCCCGTTATATCGAAAAACATATCTTACGATATAGATCGCCGCACTGAAGGTCAACCCTTGGCCCTGTTTGCGGCAGGGTCTTGTCGGCTCGGCCCTACTCCCCGAGGAACTCGGCCATGAATTCCAGCCCTTCGATATGGTCGGCCACCACCTTGGCGATCACGGCCAGCGGAATCGCCAGCAGCATGCCCCACGCGCCCCACAGCCACGTGAACAGCAGCAGCGCAACGAATACCGCCACCGGATTCATCTTGGCCATCCGGCCGGTCATCCAGGTCTGCACCACCGAGCCGATCAGCGTCGCGATCAGCAGCGACCCGCCCGCGGCCGCGGCGGCCAGGCCCAACGTGCCGAACTGCATGAAGGCCGCCACGCCGAGCGCGATCGCGGTCGCGCCGGAGCCGAAATACGGAATCAGATGCAGCGCGGCCGCCGCCAGCGCCCAGGTGCCGGCGTGCTGCAGCCCGATCGCCTTCAGCAGAAACCAGGTACAGACGCCCAGCGCGGCATTGGTGATCAGCAGCATCAGCATGTAGCGCTGGATCTGCCGATTGATCTCTCCCAGCATATGGACGTTGACCTTCTTCTGCGTCAGCGTGCGGCCCGTCATCTTGACGAACTTGCGCTTGAACATGTCGCCCGACACCAGCAGGAAGAAGGTCAGGAACAGCACCACCACGGCCTGCCCCGCCGCGGCAAAGGCGCTGACCGAACCGGCCAGCACCATGTCGTGCAGCGCCCCGGCCGGCTTCTCGATGACGACCGGGGCGCCGCGCGACAGCTGGGGCGTGCCGCCGGTCAGCACGGTCGCCGCGCGCTGGATCTTCTGCCACATCGAGTCGTCGCCGCTGAGCAGCGCCGACAGGCTGCGCGACAGCTTGCGCGCGATCTCCGGCAGCCGGTCGACGATGGCCTCGACCTGGCCCTGCAGCAGATACGCACCGCACAGCAGCACCGCGACCAGGCCCAGCAACACCAGCGTCGCGCCGATCGGGCGCGGCAGCCGCTGGCGATGCAGAGCCGATACCAGCGGATCGAGCAGATAGGTCAGGATCACGGCCAGCACCACCGGGATCACGAACGCCTTGGCGACATGCAGCGCGTACAGGCAGGCCAGCGTCGCGAGCACCACCAGTGCGAGGCTGCCGCGCTGGATCGCGACCGGCAGCGCGCGGGCGCCGGCCGGACCACGGGCCGGCTCGGCGGCCGCCGAGGATGCCGAGGCCGCCGCCGCAGGCTCGTCATCGCGCGCGTCCGCGGCGATGGCCGGGGTGCCCGGCGCCGTGTCCACAGCATTGTCCGCGGCAGCCTGCGCTGCAGGGCGCGCTGCGGATGGCGCACCGGACTGCGCAGACGGGGTGGGCGTGGCATGCATGGCGAGGGGACGGTGCGGGGGTGGCGAGTGCCGCGCGAGAGGCGCGGTACATCACTGTCAGCATAGTCGGCGGCTTGCGCGTCCCGCAGTCGGACGGCCGCCGCAAGCCGTGTAGGACAAGCGCGACAGCGTTCTCGCCGCAGCGGGGGCGCCGGGTCGCGGCGGCGGCACGGTTTGACAGTCCGTCCCGATCGGCCGATGATCCCCCGCGCCCTACGCCATTCGGCCCACCGCCTCATTTGGAGACATCGCCGTCATGCCCGACCACCGCGCCGTGCCTTCCGCTCCCTCCGACCTGCCCGTCTTGCGCGATCCGGCGGGACTCCCCACGCTGCCCCCGATCGCCGAGCCCGGCCAGCCCTGGCAGGCGATCGACACGCCGGCGCTGGTGCTGGTGCTCGATGCCTTCGAGCGCAATCTGCAGCGGATGCAGCAGGCCGCGGACCGGGCCGGCGTCGCGCTGCGGCCCCATGCCAAGGCGCACAAATGTCCGGACATCGCGCTCGCGCAAATGACGCGCGGCGCCGTCGGCATCTGCTGCCAGAAGGTCAGCGAGGCGCTGCCCTTCCTGCGCGCCGGCGTCGCCGACATCCATATCAGCAACGAGATCGCCGGCCCGGCCAAGGCCACGCTGCTGGCACGCATGGCCCGCCACGCGCGCATCAGCGTCTGCGTCGACGCGGTCGTCCAGGTGCGCGCGCTGGCCGAGGCGGCCGAACGCGAGCAGAGCGGGCTGACGGTGCTGGTCGAGCTCGACATCGGCCAGGGCCGCTGCGGCGTCGCCGACGCCGACGCCGCGCTGCGGCTGGCCGAACGGATCGCCGCGCAGCCGCGCCTGTCGTTCGGCGGATTGCAGGCCTACCATGGCGGCATCCAGCATGTGCGCGACCATGCCGCGCGGCGCGAGGCCGCGGCGCGCGCCGCCGAGCGTGCCGGCGCGGTGGCGGCCCGGCTCGCGGCGGCCGGGGCGCCCTGCCAGGTGATCACCGGCGGCGGCAGCGGCAGCGTCGAATTCGATCTGGCCAGCGGCGTCTTCACCGAGATCCAGCCCGGCTCGTACGTCTTCATGGATGGCGACTACGGCAGCAACGAGGGCGTCGCGGCGGGCGGAATCGGCGGCGGGATCGAGGGCAGCGGCGCGGCCGAAGCGCTGCGCTTCGAGCACAGCCTGTTTATCGCGACCACGGTGATGAGCACCGCGGCACAGGGCCAGGTCGTGGTGGACGCGGGATTGAAGTCGATGGCGGTCGATTCGGGGCTGCCGTGGGTATGGGAACGCAACACCGGAGAACGCAACGCCGGGGAACGCAACGCCGGGGAACGCCACGGCGGCCAGTTCGGCGGCGGCAGGCGCAGCACGCGGCTGGCCTACGTCGCCGCCAATGACGAACATGGCATCGTGCGCCCGGTGCCGGCTGCCGGCGGCGAGCTGCCGGCGCTGCCGCAGCTGGGCGAACCGCTGTGGCTGGTGCCGGGACACTGCGACCCGACGCTGAACCTGTACGACACGCTGGTCGGCGTGCGCGACGGCAAGGTCGAGTCGCTGTGGCCGATCTCGGCGCGCGGTCTCAGCCGGTAGCACCGAGCCAGCGAGGCCCGCGGGCGGGACGGCCGAGCGCAAGGAGGAGCAACATGATCGATCGCAGCGAAGCCGCCATCTCGCCCTCCCCGTGGCGCCGCAAGGCGTTCGCCGTCGCGGCCCGGCTCGCCTGCTGGACCCTGCTGGCGGCGGCCATGCCGGCGGGCATGTCCAGCGCCCTCGCGCAACCGATCCCCACACTACCCGTTTCGGCGCTCGCTCGTCCCAATGTGGTCGTGTTGCTGCGCCATGCCACCGCCCCGGGCGTCGGCGACCCGCCCGGCTTCGACCTGAACTCCTGCCCGACGCAGCGCAATCTCGATGCGAGCGGGCGCGCCCAGGCCCAGCGTCTCGGCGCGGCCTGGCGCGCCGCGGGCTTTCGTCCCAGTGCGGTGTGGGCCAGCGCCTGGTGCCGTTGCCAGGACACCGCGCGGCTGATGGACCTCGGCCCCGTCACCGTGCTGCCGCTGCTGAACTCGTTCTTTGGCGACGCCGGCGCCCGCACCGAGCAGACCGCAGAACTGTCGCGCTTCATCGATCGGCTCGATCCGCGCGGCGGGCCGTATCTGATGGTGACTCACCAGGTCAATATCACCGCGCTGACCGGGCAAGGGGCCGACAGCGGCGGCGGCGTCGTGTTCGAACTGTCGCCGGACGGACAGCCACGGCGCCTGCATCGGCTGCCCGCCGGCTGAGCCCCGCCCTACAACGTCGACCCGTGCTGATGGCGGTATTCCTGCGTGCGGCCGCCATAGCCGTACGCCGCCGCGCGGGCATCGATCACATGGATGTACGAGCAGTCGTGCACATTGCCGATCAGCTCGGACAGCGCATGGTGCACCGCTTCGAGGTAGCGCGCCTTCTCCGCCTTGGTATTGGTCTCGTCGGTGACGCTGATGTCGAGATGAAAGGCGTTGCGCCCGAGCGCGGAGAGCGGCTGGCCATCGATAAACCAGGCGTCGTGCGGCACGTACTGGACCGCCACCGCCATCACCTCGGGCTTCTTGCCGAGCACGGTACGGGTCAGTTCGGCGACGGTGGCGGCGGCCTTCGCGGTCAGCGCGGCGTTGGGGTGACCGGAAATCTGCAGTTGAAGATGGGGCATCGCGGTTTCCTCTTCGAATGGTCGTTGCATCAAATGGAAGGTGGCATGGGCCGGCCCGATACCGCCGTGCCGACCCGCCACTGACTCGATGCTAGTGTCCGCCCTGCCATCGGAAAAGCGGGAAGATGCGATACCATCCATCGGTATCGCCGAAACCAGAAGCGAACCTGGAGCAAGACATGCGCGGCTTCGATCTCGAACAATTGCGTACCTTCGTCGCGGTGGCCGACAGCGGCAGCCTGTCGGCCGCCGCGCCACGGCTGTTCCTGTCGCAGTCGTCGGTCAGCGAGCAGCTGCGCAAGCTGGAGGAGCGCGCCGGCGTGCCGCTGCTGCTGCGCGGGCGCCGCGGCGTGCAGCCCACCCCGGCCGGCGAACGGCTGCTCGGCCACGCGCGCCGCATGCTGGACCTGGACGCGCTGGCGATGCAGGACATTCGCGGCGAGACGCTGGCGGGCGAGCTGCGGCTTGCCATCACCGATTACTACCGCACCGCCGAGATCGCCGGCATGCTGCGCCGCCTGCGCGAGCGCCACCCGCAATTGCGGCTGCACGTGACCGTGATGAAGAGCGCGGCGATCGACGCCAGCGCCGACGACGACGCTTTCGATATCGGCCTGACGATGCGCGTAGCGGGAGCGCGCGGCGGCACCGGCGAGCGGCCACGCGCCGGCTTGCGGCCGTTGCGACGGGAGCCGCTGGCCTGGGTCGCCGCGCGCGGCGAAACGGCGCAGATCGGCATGCCGCTGCCGCTGGTGCTGCTGCCGGACACCTGCTCGCTGCACCAGTACGTGGTACGCATGCTCAAGCGCGCCCGTGTGCCCTACCGGGTCTCGCACTCCGCCTCCGGCGTGGCGGGATTGCAGATGGCGCTGGCGGCCGGACTCGGCATCTCGTGCCTGAACCAATCGGCGATTCCGGCCGGCGTGGCCACGCTCGATGCTGCGACGGTGTCGTCGCTGCGGCTGCCGGCACTGCCCGACGTCGAGTTCTGCCTGCTGCCGCCCCGCCGCGGCGAAGCGCCGGTGGTGCAGGCCGCGCGCGAGGTGCTGGCCGAGCAGCTCGGCTGACCGAAGCGGCGGTCTGGCGCGGCACGATGACAGTCCCGTGTCGTCACAAGGCACTGTCATATTGCACGAGTAGACTCGCAACATCGTTCCGTCATACGGACCGGCGCCGTCGCGGCCCGGCCGCTTCCCTTTCCGCCCAGCCGACCCGATGCCCCTTCCCGCCTCCGACAGTTTCGCCGAGCTCGATCTGCTGCGCGCGCTGCTGGAAGTCGGCGCGGAACATTTCGATATCGACGTGGTGTGCGAGGCCAGCAGCCATGGGCGGCGTTTTCCGGTGTATCTGGCCGGCATCGGCTCGCGCGATCCCCGCGCGCCGGCGATTGGCCTGTTCGGCGGCATCCACGGCCTCGAACGGATCGGCACGCAGCTGCTGCTCGACTATATGCGGGCGCTGCTCAAGCGCCTCGAATGGGACGAGCTGCTGCACCTGCAATTGCGCCAGGTCCGCCTGCTGTTCATGCCGATCGTCAACCCGGCCGGCATGTGGGCCGGCCGGCGCGCCAATCCGAACGGCGTCGACCTGATGCGCAACGCGCCGCAGGATGCCGAGGGACGCGTGCCCTTCCTCGCGGGCGGCCAGCGCATCGGCCCGTGGCTGCCGTGGTACCGCGGCAAGGCCGGCACGCCGATGGAGGCCGAGAGCACGGCGCTGCTGCGCGTGGTGCAGGCGCAATTGCTGACGCGGCCGCTGAGCTTTGCCGTCGATTGCCACTCCGGCTACGGCTGGCGCGACAGCATCTGGTTTCCCTACGCCCGAACGCAGGCCGCGATGCCCCATCTGCCGGAGATGTACGTGCTGAAGACGCTGTTCGAGCAGGCCCATCCGCATCACGGCTACGCGTTCGAGCCGCAGAGCCACCAGTACCTGGTGCACGGCGACCTGTGGGATTACGCCTATGACCGCACGCCCGCGCCGCATATCTTTCTGCCGATGACGCTCGAACTGGGCTCCTGGCTGTGGATCAAGAAGAATCCGCGGCAGCTGTTCTCGCGCGACGGCTTCTTCAATCCGGTCAAGGCGCATCGCACCGCGCGCGTGCTGCGCCGCCATGTCAGCCTGTTCGATTTCCTGGCGCGCGCCGCCTTCGCGCCGGCGCGCTGGCTGCCGACCGGCGCCGCGCGGCAGGCGATCTGGCGCGAGGCCAGCGAACACTGGCGCGCCCCCGCCAGCAGGCCGGCACGATGAGCGACTGGATCCTGCTGCGCGGCCTGACGCGCGAGGCGCGCCATTGGGGCCAACTGCCGGCGGCGTTGCGGCGCCGCGGCGCGCTGCGCGACGACGATCGGCTGACGATGCTCGATCTGCCGGGCAATGGCGAGCAAGCGGGCCGGCGCTCGCCGGCGTCGGTGGCCGACGTCGTGGCCGAACTGCGCGCCGATGCGGCACGGGCTGGGCTGCGCCCGCCGTACCGGCTGCTGGCCATGTCGCTGGGCGGCATGGTGGCGACCGCGTGGGCGCAGCGGCATGCCGACGAGATCGAACGGCTGGTGCTGATCAACACCAGCATGCGGCCGTTCGGCGCGCCGCATCAGCGCATGCGTCCCGGCGCATGGCCAGCAGTGCTTGGCCTGATGCGTTCGTGGCACGACGGCGCCCGCTGCGAGGCGATCATCCATCGGCTGACCTGCGCCCGCACCGATGCGCTCGAATCCGATCTGGCATGCTGGACCGCGATCCGTGCCGACGCCCCGGTCAGCCGCGCCAATGCGCTGCGCCAGCTCGTGGCGGCGGCCCGCTTCCAGGCCGGCACCGCGCCGCCGCGCTGCGCGACGCTGCTGCTGTCGTCGGCGGCCGACCGGCTGGTGTCCCCGGCCTGCTCGGCGCGCCTGGCGGCGGCGTGGTCGGTCCCGCATCGCGTGCACCCCTGGGCGGGACACGACCTGCCGCACGACGATCCGGATTGGGTCGCACGCGAGGTCGCCGGCTGGATCGGCTTCCAACGAGGCTAGGCATCGCTCCCGGCGCCGACCTCCGGGGCGGCCGCAACGGAGCCGTCGGCGTGCATGTCGTCGAGCAGCGCCATGCCCGCGGCGACGAACGACGGCAAGTCCGGCACGCGGCATTGTCGACCGAGTGCTTGCAGCAGGCCGTCGGCGGTCAGCGCGCCGCCCGCCTGCCCGATCTCGTGCAGCAGCTGCCAGGCAAGCGGACTCAGCTCCGAGAATCGCACGTCGTCGTCGGCCGTCCTGCGCACCAGCAGAAAGGTCCCCAGTGCCGGCGGCTGCGACGGCCGATACGCCGGTCCGAGCCGATGCACCGGCCAGCGATACGCCAGGGGCCAGGCCAGCGGGCACAGTTGCAGCGGCCGGTCCAGCGCCGGAGTGCGGGTCGCGGCCGACGGATCCGCCGCGAGCGGTCGTGCGTCGCTGTGGAGCAGCGCCATTTCCACCCACTCGTAATGCGCGAGCTCGGCGAGGAACGGCCGCCGCATCGGCGCCGGCAAGGCTTCGATGTCGAGCGTATCGACGAAGGCGACGAACTCCTCGGCAATCTCGCCGAAGCGCGGCGTGTGCGAGCGGTGGTCGCGCAGGAAGCGCTCCACCAGCCAGCGCCAATGCTCGGCTCCCAGCAAGGACACCAGTACCGGAAAGGCCCCGCCCAGCAACGACACCAGGTTGCCGGTCACCAGTTCGCGATAGATCCGCACGCGGGCGGGGTCCATGCCCGCCGGCGACGGATGGCGCGACGGATCGCGCAGGTGGCGCGCCAGGTCCATCTGCTGCTGCATCGAAGTGCGGGCGATCTCAGCCATGGGCCATTCTCCTCGCTGCGCCACCGGCGCGGGCCTGCAGTTCGCGGATATATCGCAGCTCGCTGGCCAGCTCGGCATAGTCGGGGAAGTTGAAGTCGCGCTCCAGCACGGTCGGGTGCACGCCGAAGCGGGCATAGGCGTATTCCAGCAACGCCCATACCTCGCTCTTGACCGCGGAGCCATGCGTGTCGATCTTCAAGTCATCGGCTTCGTCGTAATGACCGGCCACGTGATAGGCGGCCACCCTGCCCGGCTCCAGCGCATCGAGGAAGGCATAGGGATCGAAGCCGTGGTTGATCGCGTTGACATGGACATTGTTGACATCCAGCAGCAAGGCACAGTCGGCCTCGCGCAGCACGGCGTTGGTGAAGGTCGCCTCGTCCATGTCCTGCCGCGGGGCGGCGTAGTACGACACGTTCTCGATCGCCATCGTCCTGCCGAGGATCTGCTGCGCACGGCGAATGCGGGCGGCGACATGTTCGATGGTCTCCGCGGTGAATGGCAGCGGCAGCAGATCGTAGAGATGCGCGTCGTCGGTGCAGTAGCTCAGGTGCTCGCTGTAAAGCGGCACGCGGTGGCCATCGAGAAAGCTGCGGATCTCGTTCAGCAGCTCTTCATCGAGCGGCGCGATGCCGCCGAGCGACAGCGACAGGCCATGGCAGTAAAGCGGATACCGCGCGGCCAGACGGACCAGCGCCTTGCCATAGGCGCCACCGACGCGCAGCCAGTTCTCGGGAGCCAGCTCGAGGAAATCGAAATCGCCGAGCGGCGCCTGCTCCAGCTGCGGGATCAGGGCCCTGCGCAGTCCCAGGCCGACGCGGGCGGATGCGGAGCGAGGTGAAAGGACGGACGAACGGATCGGCACCGACACGGTGAATCTCCTTGGCAATCGATAGAGGACACGGGGCCGCCGAGACCCCGTTGCCACGCTTGCGCATCCGCGCCGCACCGGTTCGCGTTCCGGCCCGGCGCGGCGCGGCGCCGCTACATGCGACGACTACTTCTTCAGCTTGGCAAACAGGTTCTTCGGTACCGGCTTGCCGTTGGCCTGGTAGGTGGCGCGCAGATACTCGTAGGCCTCGGCCTCCGAGATATTGCCGTCGTGGCTGATGTCGATCTTGTCGAACTCCGCGGCACGCGTGGGCGCCACCGCCAGGAACTCGGCGCGCGAGACCAGGCCGTTCTTGTCGGTATCGGTGCGCGAGAACGAGGCATCGCCGCACTTGCCTTCGCCGCATTTACCTTCACCGCACTTGCCTTCGGCTTGCGCACCCTTGCTGGCGCCGCGCGACACGCGCGTCGTTTCGGCACCGCACTTGCCCTCCCCGCACTTGCCTTCGGCCTGGGCACCCTTGCTGGCGCCGCGCGGTGCACGCTTCGTTTCGGCACCGCACTTGCCTTCGCCGCATTTGCCCTCGGCGGCCTTGCCGTCGGCCGCGGCGACCAGATAGCCCTGCGCCAGCGGTTGCACGGCGAAGACCGGTCCGTTCAGCAGCACGCTGCCTGCCAGCGCGGCACCAAGCAGGCCGAGCGTCGTCTTGCGGGAGGAATGAGCATGTGACATGGTGGATCTCCTGAATCAATGCACGCGGACGTGCGGGTCTGTGCCACGGGATGTGGCGAACAAAATCGGTTCGATTGGGGTGATGCTGTGTACGGCGGGCTTTGCGTATCGAAGCGCCCCGTATCGATCGGCGGGATGGGGAGACCGTCAGCGCCTGGCCCGGCACAGGACAGCCAGCGCAATGCCGATGGCGATCAGCGCGCCACCGGCCCACGGCAGCAGCAGCGCAATCGGCAGCCCGAGCAGGATCAGCAGGGCGGACCAGACGGCATGGCCGGCATCGCTCGTCGCGACGGCCGGCAGCGCTTGACCATGCGTCCACCGGTGCATCAGCAGGCCGTCCAGGCTCAGCGGGCCGGCTCCGCGCAGCAGCAACGGCAGCAACATGATCAGATACAGCAGCGGCAGCTTGAAGTTGCCATAGCCGTTGTCGGTGACGGCGTAGCCCTGCCACAGCTCGGCGAGGCCTGCCCACTCCGTCGGCCAATGCACGGCATAGGTGGCGACCACGGTCAGCACGATCAGCGCGTAGGCGACGAACCGCGTGCCCAGGCCCAGCAGCAGTGCGGCGGCGCCCAGCAGTTCGAGCCAGGTCGCCAGCGTCCAGTTGAGATTGGCGCTCAGCAGCGAGAACGGCGGCGGGAACTGCCCGGCAAGCTGGTCGAACCAGTTTTCTCCCAGCAGCTTTTCGCGGCCCGATTCGAAGAACTCCCAGGCGAGGATCGCTCGCAGGCCCAGCGGCGCGAGCCAGTGGCCGGCCGCATCGATGCGGGTCATCAGAGGGGTGGGAACAGGCCGGTCTTGCACAGTGCGCTCCTTGAAATGGCGTCGTGGATTCGATGTCGCTATTTCAGGGTGGGTGTGTATCGCCGATGTGTTTGTCGCAGCGCGGGATTGTCACGAAGTTGCATCGCAAGCCGTGCCAGATACAGTGCAATACAAAGCGCGGGCCTTCCCTACAGCTCGCGCGCATCCACCCTGGTGCCGTTGCGCTTGCCGAGCTCAAAAAAAAACCGGATCGGCCTGCCAGGCGACAGGTCGATCCGGATCGGGCACCGCAGGACGCAGCCAACGCCGCCGCTATGGCGCGAAGCGCGTGAACACGTAGTCGCGGTCCTTGACGCGGGCCGCATGGCAGGCGAAGCAGGTCTGATGCTGGGCCGCGTCCACCGCCACGCCGTTGACGAAGCGCCCGAAGCCCCAGCCTCCGGTCGACGCATACCGGCGCGAGTCCTTGACCATCACTTGTACCGTGGTCGGCTGTCCCGGTATCGTCGCGGGTTCGAAATCGGGCGATGGCTTGCGCTTGTAGGCCAGCTTGACCAGCACGGCCCCGTCGGGAAAGCGTTTCGCGGACCGTTCGATCGCCTCCATCGCTTCCGGATTGCCGAGCACCACGCGCAATTCATCGAGCGGAGCCGCCTCCTCGGCCGGCGCGATCAGCTGCCATTTTCGGTAGCCCGGCGGGATCGTCACGCCGTAGATCGGCGATGCCGACGGCCTGGCGCTCTGCTGCCCGGTGGACGGCTGCGGGGCCGGCTGTTGCCTGGGCACCGTTTCGCTTGCGCCGTGGACCGGTGGCTGCGCCAGTGCATGCTGGCCCAGGGCGGCGCAGGCCAGCAGCGCGAGGCCGGGGATAGCCGCTGCGATTCGGAGTCGTTGCATGCACGTTTCCCCGGCTCAAAGCTTGACAACCTGCAGCACCGCGTCGGCGAACGCGCGCGGCGCTTCCTGCGGCAGGTTGTGGCCGATGCCGCCACCAACGTCCCGATGTTGATATTTGCCGGTGAACATGCCGGCGTACGCGGCGGGCTTCGGATGCGGCGCACCGTTGGCGTCGCCTTCCATCGTGATGGTCGGCACCGAGATCTTCGGCGCGGCCGCCAGGCGCTTCTCCAGCGCATCGAATTGCGGCTCGCCCTGCACCAGGCCGAGGCGCCAGCGGTAGTTGTGGATCACGATGGCGACGTGATCGGGGTTGTCGAACGACTGCGCCGACCGGCGGTACGTCGCGTCATCGAACTTCCACTGCGGCGAGGCCAGTTGCCAGATCAGCCGGTTGAAGCCGTCGAGGTTGGCCGCGTAGCCGGCGGCGCCGCGTTCGGTGGCGAAGTAGAACTGGTACCACCATTGCAGCTCGGCCTCCGGCGGCAAGGGCTTGCGGTTGGCTTCCTGGCTGCCGATCAGATAGCCGCTGACCGACACCAGCCCGAGGCAGCGCTCCGGCCACAGCGCGGCGACGATATCGGCGGTACGGGCGCCCCAGTCGAAGCCGGCGATGATGGCCCTGTCGATCTTCAGCGCATCCATCAGCGCGATGACATCGACCGCGAGCGCGGCCTGCTGGCCGTTGCGCGGCGTGTCGGCCGACAGGAAGCGGGTCGAGCCGTAGCCGCGCAGGTAGGGCATGATCACGCGATAACCGGCCTTCGCCAGCACCGGCGCGACGTCGACGAAGCTGTAGATGTCGTAGGGCCAGCCGTGCAGCAGGATCGCGACCGGGCCGTTGGCCGGACCGGCCTCGGCATAGCCGATGTTCAGCGTGCCGGCGTCGATCTGGCGAATCGCGCCAAGCGAAGCGCTGCCGGGGAACTGGCCCGCAACGGCGGCGGCTTGCCGTGCCGGCCCCGCGTGGGCCACGCTGCCCAGGCCCAGCTCCAGCAGGCCGATGCCGGCCAGCGCCGTGGTCGAGCCCAGCAGGCGGCGGCGTTGTGCGTTCACGGTGTTTGACATGGTCGTTTCTCCGATCAGGTGGGTGAGAAACGCCAGTAGACCGCCGCGCGGTATCGGCGACGTGTCGGCAACCGGCCCGCCGCGCATCGCCGTGTATCGCCCCGCTGCGTCGATACACGGCGATACAAACCCGCTGCTTGACGGCGGAATCGTCAGACCGCGCAGGGCTTAGCGCAGGGCCTGGCGGAGGGCGGTGCCATCGCCCGGCGTCGCGCCGGAGAATCCGGCCTCCCGCGCCACCTCGGCATCGACCAGCCCGATGCTGCGCCAAATCTGCTGCGCCTGCTCGCGTACCGCAAACTGTCGCGCCCGCACGCCGGCGATCCCCGCCATCGCATCGCGCAGGGCCTGCGTGCCGGTGTCGTACAGCGCCTCGCGGATGTCCAGCAGCTTGCGGCACACGGTCCACGCTCTCAGGCCGGCCCGCTGCAGCGCGTCCCCGAGGCGATGCAGTTGCGGCTCGGTCAGGCGAGCTCCGGCACGCGTCAGCAGTTCGTCCAGGCGGGCCGCGATTGCCGCGGGAAACGCCTCGCGCTCGCGCTGCCGCGCCACGGTGCGCAGGTTGTGTACCAGCGAACCGACCGCGGCATCGATCTGCCCGGCTTCGCTGCCGCGGTCGAGCAGCAGTTCCGTCAGCGTCTTTGCGGCGATCGGTTGCGAGCCGTGCTTGCGTGCGTTGCCGGCGGGACTCGGCGCGGTGCCGGCGGCCTCGTCCGGCCCGGTGTCATGGGACAGGCTCGACCGCGGTGCCGGCCGCGCGATGCCAAGCTGCGCGCAGATCACGACCAGCGCCGTGTCTCGCTCGCGCAAGCGCAGTGCATCGGCATGCTGCGCCATCACCGCCCCGGTCAGCCTTCCTGCCTCCAACGCCTCGCACAGCGCTGCGGCGGCGTCGACCCATTGCGCCGCCAGGGCGTGCGTGACCGCGGGATCGCCGTTGGCCATCTCGAAACGGCACAGCGCCTCGATCGAGCGGCGGAACATGTCGAAGGCGTTGGCGGCATGGCAGCCACCGGCGACGAACTGGCGATCGCGCGGGCGCCGGCTGACCCAGTCGTCACGCAGTCGGGCCAGGTCGAGGACGCCCTTGCCGTCGCGAACCTTTGCCAGCGCGTGGTGCAGCTGCGTCAGCACGTGCCGGATGCCGGCCGGCGGAACGATCCCGTCCGGCTCGAACGCACGCAATGCTTCCCTGGCTTTCGTCTCGATCATGTCCTTCGCCAGGATCACGTCCGTATCGCCCGCCGCGTGGGCGTTGCCGGCTGCCTGGCACCAGCCCACCATCGCCAGCAGGGTGTCCCTGGAGCAGCCGCGGCAAAATGCCTCGAGCGCGTCCGGCGCCAATGGCGCCAGGCTTTCGACGATCGACTTCGTGGTGTCCCGTTCCGACAACGGCGGTGGCGTGGAAACGTAGGTGATCCGAGGCGACGGGTGGGTGCGGGCCCGTTCCGTACGCGGGCCGCGCCAGAAGAACAACGTGCGGACAAGCCGCGACCAGAGGCTGGTTCGCGGGCTCTGGGTATCCCGCGTCAAGCGTACGGCTGCGGCGGCTGCGGGCCGCGGCTTGTACCTGACGCCCAGGCACTGGCCGATGTATCTGAATACGACTGGCAACAACATCCGATCCCCCATACACAACTCCGTTAAAAAAAGCTCCGCGCGCGGCATAGGCCGATGCCGCGTCGTTTCCACATGTCCTGGCATTGGGCTTGGGGTCAGGCTCGGACCCAATCGAGCTGCAAGCCGCTGCCGCCGTCAGGCGCGGGGTCGGTTGCAAAGAGTCGCCGGAACAGGTCGGCCGCCGCGGCGGCCTCGGCCGCTTGTCCGGATGCCGGCGACGCTGCGGCTTTGCGCTTCGCCGCGGACTCCGCTTGCGGGGGCATGCGCACGGTCAGCAAGGCAGCCAGACCGTCGTAGGCCGCGACCCAGTCGCGCAGCAGCCGGCGCTGCGCGGCGAGCGCGCTGGCGGCGCGGGAGGTGCCCTCGTCCTGCGGCAGGTTGGCCCGCGCGGAGCGATCCACCATGGTGCGCAATGCGAGCAGCGTTGGCGTCGTGATCCACCGATGCAGACTGGCAATGTCGCTCGGCTTCGACGCAGTGAGCCGCGTCGCCAGCGCGTCCTGCAGCAGGCCGTCGCGCGCGGCCTCCGAGGCCTGCCGGTCCAATGCGCCGCCCGCGGACGGCGCGCTTTCCACGAGCTTGCGTGCGCAGGCGCCGAGCGCAGCGAGTTCCGCGAGAAGGACCGCATCGTCGGCGTGCCGGTTCGCGTCGGCCGCACAGTGCCTGGCATGCCGGCAAAGCCTGTCGAGCGTGTTCGCTGCCACGCTCGACAGCGTACTGCCCGCGTGCAGCACCGGAGCCAGTTCCGGGCCGAGTCCCGGGCACTGGCGCAGAGCGATCCGCTGCGCGGGGCTCAGCCCGTGACCGCCCTCGAGCGCCAGCCGGTATAACGCCGCGCGCAGTGCGGGCGGGAAGGGATCGGCAGCCGACGTTGGCTCGCAGGTGCGGGCCAGCATTTGCAGATGCGCCAGCAGGAGGTCGACCTGGTGGACCGCGGCCTGACGATCCGGCAGGCGGTCGCTGTTGATCATCGCGACGAGGTCCCATGGAGGGCCGCCGACGATCGCGCGAAGCGCGGCGTCGGCCCGTTCCCGCATCGACGCATGCTCGCGGCCGTAGGGCGTCGCCTCCAGCGCGCCGATCAGTGCTTCGACCGCGCGCTGCAGCGTGGGGACGTCCGCGTCTGCCGATGCCCCGCTCCGCAGGCGATCGCGCAGCGCATGCGCCTGTGCAATGGCGCTGCTGCCCTGTGCCGAAGCGGCAAGCGGGCTCGACGAGGCGAGCGGGCCGGCGGGCCTGCCATCGGCCAGCAGCTCGTCGAGCAGCGCAATCGCAGCGGCGCGATCGCCGGGCAGCCCCGTGGCGAGACGTTCGGCGAGCGGCACGCCGGTACGCCGGCGCAGCAAGCCCAGTGCCGCGTCGACATGGCTGGCGGGATCGGGTGCATCGAGCGGGACGCGCGTCAGCACGGGTTCGGCTGTCAGCGGCGGCTGGAGCAGCGCCAGCGCGGCGCATGGATGCATTGGGTCCAGCGCGGGATCGGCGCGTCGGCCATCAGGGTGGAATTGCCCGGGTTCGGAACGCAACAACGGCTGACCGGGCGGACGGCCGAGGGAGGAGAAGGAAGATGGAAACACGATGACGGTCGCCTCGGCGGTCGAGCGGAAAGGCGCAATCTAGCGCTCCCGTGCGGGCCTGCTGTCGAAGCGGATCCGACGCTGTAGAAACTCGCCGACGTACCGCGATCCATGTTTCAGAATCTATACGGACAGCCTCGGTGCGCCAATTCGCAGCGCATGTCGGTGCCGTAGCGGACTGACGTTTGGCATTGAGGCCGGGCGCTGGCGCTCGCCCCTATCGCTGCGCCGTCGCAAGCCGCAGCGCGAGGCCGGCGAAGACCGTGCCGGCGAACCAGTTCAACGCCCGTCGCGCCCGCGGCGAGCGCAGCAGCAAGGTGCCGAACAAACCCGAGAACCACGCGATCGCGCCGAATACCAGCAGCGTCGCGAGCATGAACACCGCGCCGAACACTGCGATCTGCATCGCGATCGGTCCCTGCGCCGGCGAGACGAATTGCGGCAGGAAGGCGAGGAAGAAGATCGCGACCTTGGGATTGGTGACGTTCATGACCACACCACGTCGATACATCTGCCAGCCGTCGCCCGCCCGCTCGCCCGCCTGCACCGGCGCATCGACCGGCGCGCGGAACGCCTGCCACGCCAACCACGCCAGATACAGCGCGCCGCAGATCTTCAGCACGGTGAACGCGGTGGCCGACGCCGCGAACAGCGTCGCCAGTCCGAGCGCGACCGCGGTGGTATGGACCAGCAGGCCGGTGCACAGGCCCAGCACCACCGTCAAACCGGCGCGCGGGCCGCGCATGGCCGACTGCAGCAGCACGAAGACGTTGTCGGGACCGGGCGCCAGGCCAAGCAGCACTGCAATGCCGAAGAAGGCGATCAGCGTATCGAGCGTGGGCATCTTGTCTCCTGGCAGGCTGGAAGGCTGGCGGGCCGGTAGCGCGGTCAGACCAGCGGGCGGGATGGATCGGCGCTATCCGCGCTATCCGCGCTATCCCCGTTGTCCGCGTCATCTGCGGACATCGGCGCGCTCGCCTGGCCGCCGGCCATCACCAGCCGGTTGCGGCCGCCGCGCTTGGCCGCGTACAGCGCGACATCGGCCGCCGCCACCAGCTCCTCGATCAGCGGCGAGTCGGGAACGCGCGACACCGCGCCGACGCTGATGCTGAGGAACGGGTGAGAGGGATCGGCGCCGACATGCGGCATCTGCAGCGACCGCACCGCCTGCAGCATGCGCATGCCGATGGCGCGGGTACGCTGGGCGTCCGCCTGGTGCAGCACCACGGCGAATTCCTCGCCGCCGACGCGCGCGCAGAAACTGGCGGCCTCGTCCAGCGTCTGCGCCAGCGTGGCGCCGATCGCACGCAGACATTCGTCGCCGCGCAGATGGCCGTAGATGTCGTTGTACTGCTTGAAGAAGTCGACGTCGATCAGCATCAGCCCGAGCGGCGTGCCACTCTCCTGCGCGGCGGCCAGCAGCACACCGGCCTCGCGCTGGAAGAAGCGCCGGTTGAACAGGCCGGTCAGCGGGTCGCGATACAGATCGCCTTCGATGCGCAGCAGCTTGTCGACGGTCTCGTTGAGCCGCACCGCCAGATTGGAATTCTCCTCCACCAAGGCATGCTCGCGCGTGCGAAACGCGCTGACATCGCGCACGAAGACGATGCGGCCGATGACCCGGTCGTCCAGGTTTCGGACCGGTTCGACCGTCAGCTCGTAGTCCGGGACACCGGCCACATAGGGCCTGGTCGCCATCCATGAAGCGGGCGCCGGGTCGCCGCGCCGCAGCCCCGGCAACATGCGCTGCGCGGTGCGGTTCAGATCCGCGATCCGCTCGCGGTCGTCGACGATGACGCAGCCTTCGCGCAGCGCATCGAACACGCGCAGCCGCGCATAGTGACCGACGTCCCCCAGATGCGGCCGAAGCGCGCACAGCCAGACCAGCAGCGCCATCACCGAGAACGTCGCGGGCGTCAGGTCGCCGCCGAGCGCAGTCGTCCAGCCGCGCAGATAGGCAACGTTGGCAAGCACCGGCAACAGCAGGCCGGCGATCAGCAGCGCCCTGCCGCCCGGCGGCAGCTTGCCGCGCGGGCGCGCCTTCACGAGGAAATACAGGCTCGCCAGCAGCAGTCCGTAGCTGTAGGCGGCCAGCGCCCAATAGGCCGGGCCGTGCGAGAACACGGCGCGCGTATGCAGGCCAACGCCACCGAACCACTGGACCTGCGGCCAGACCAGGCCGTGGCGTTCGTTGGTCAGCACCAGCACCATGCCGGCGACGCCGACCGCCAACGCCAGCGTCATCCAGCCGCGGCCGATCACATGGTCGGGACGCGTCAGCCGCACGACCGACAGCAGCCAGCCCACCGGCACCATCAGGATGCCCGGATACTGGAGCTTGGCCCAGAGGATGCGTTCGGCGACGTTGGGAGCCTGGATTTCCAGCATGCGCCCGGCGCACCAGATGCCGGCGCCGACCGCCAGCAGCAGGAAGGCCCGCACGGTGGGATCGTCGCGCCGCGGCCAACTGGCGATCGCGATCGCGGCGCACACCAGCAGTGCGCCGGCCATCAGCAGAATCAGCAGGGAGATCGCCATCGGGCAGGATTGCAGCATGCATCGCCCGGGCGGGCAACCGCTGCAGCACAGGAGTGGGTATCGGGGTCCGCGGGATGGCGGACCGGAGGCGGCGCCGAACTGCCGGTCGAGATCGACCGGCGGCGGGAATGGAGATCGGGGTGCGGCGCCGCCGCGCTCAACCGGCCGCGGCTTCTGCCGGCAGTGGAGCGGCGGATGCGGACGCGCCGGCCGGCTTGCCCACCGCGGCCAGCAGCATCTGGGCCGCCGCCTCCCAGCGTTCGGGCGAGCGGAACAGGCGTGCCGAGATCAGGCCGCTTTGCAGTGCGCCGAAGATCACCATGGCCAGCTCGGAAGCCGGGATCGGCTGGGCCGGCGCACCTTCGGCACGGGCCTGTTCGATCATGCCGGTCAGCAGGCGTTCGTGCAGCAGGAAGAAGTCCTTCAGCACCGCATGGACCGCCTCCGGCAGGCACTCGGTTTCGGTCGCCAGCATGCCGCACATGCAGATCTGGTCCGGGTCGAGCTTGCGGCGCCAGCCGTTCAGGTAAAGCTCGGCGCGCTCGACCGGGCTCAGCGCCGGGTCGATATGGCTCAGTTCCTCGGCGATCTTTGCCGTGTATTGCTTGGTCGCTTCCAGCGCCAGATCTTCCTTGCAGGGGAAGTAATAGTGGATGCTGGACGTCTTGACGCCGACCAGGTCGGCGAGGTCGCGATAGCTGAAACCATTGAAACCGCGCCGGCGGATCAGGGCGAAGGTGTGGTCGAGCAGTTGCTCGCGGACGGATTGCGCTTTCATGACGCCACTTTATCTACCAACAGATAGGTTAGCAATGAGGGATAGCCCCGGATTGCCGGCATGTCTGCCGTGCTGGCGTCATGCAAGATGCGAGCCCATGCGCGCCCTCAAGCAGGCAACACCTGCGCGATCGCCGTGACGAGCCAACCACTTGCCCCGCAGAGCAACAGCCAGCCGGACACAATCAGAACACTGTCGCGAATTCCCATGATCGACTCCTGAAAACAAGCCGGACCGCGGTACGGGGGCCCGGCCACGATGATGGCCGCGGGCCTGACGCCCGCCGCGGACTCAGGCGCGAGCGCCGTCGGTGTAGGTATCGACGCTGCGCGCACCGTCGGTGTACGAGTCGAAGCGGCGCGACGGCGAGGCCGACACGCCAGTGCGATCCAGGCCGGCGCTGCGGAAGCTGTCGGTGAACGGATCGGTCTTGCCGACGCGGGCGCCTTCGGTGAACGGGTCGAACTTGCCCGCACGCGCGCCCTCGCTGTAGACGTCGAACTTGCCGGTGCGGGCACCCTCGCTGTACGGGTCGAACTTGCCGGTACGCAGTTCGTAGCCGTAGCGGTCGGCCGGCACGCTGCCCGCGGACGCGGCGGTGGCCTGGCCCGCGACGGTTGCGGCGGCCACGGTGGCGATGGCGATCAGGGTCTTGGCGAACTTGGCTTGCATGATGTTTCTCCTGGCTTCGTTGGACCGGCGGGGTTCTCGTTCAAGGTTCCGCGTCAGTCCTGGCAACGGTGACACCGGCGCTTTCCGTGACAGTGATTATCTACTCGTAGATAGACAACCATTGTCAAAAAAATAGCCTCGGCGGCTCGGTAATGCTGCTGGACCTGCAATGCGTTGAGCATTCAGGGCTTCAACGGACTGCGGCTTCCATGCGTTGCATGTTATCTATCGATAGATAGATAGTCAAGAAAAATATTGTGGCGCCCCCTAGCAGTCGCATCGAGAGGTGCGCCACGTGAAGCCAAGCTCATAAATTGGCGTGTCCCGCTGCGGCACACCGGACAATCTACCCCGCTCCGCCGCGATCCGACAATCGGGCCGGGCGCGCGGTTGTGGGCGATCCGCGACGGATGCGGTCCGCCGCACATGGCCGACGTGCATTGGCGTCTATATTGGATCGCATGGCCTGAGAGGTTTTTCGACCACAAGGATCATCGAGTCCAGTACGGGAGGTACACCGCCATGCGTTCGCTTGCATCACTGTTCATTGCACCCAGCCCGGAAAAGATCGCCGCCAAGGAGCTGCAGGACATGCGGCTTGCACTGTTCCAGGCCGAACGGCGGCTGCTGGAGGCGCAGATGCAGGTCGACTACTACCGCGACATGGTCGGCTTTCTGGAGGAGGTGGCCAGCGCCGGGGTCGAACAGGTGGTCGACAAACGCCGCGCCAGCGAGGCCGCTGCGGCCGAGCACGCCGAGCTGGCCGAGGCCGCCGTTTCGCACACCGTGCCGGTGCCGCCGCAGACGGCCACGCCGCCTTCGCGCATCGCACCCGGGCTGACCACCGTGCCGATCGTCCCCTCGGCGGCCTGATCCCTTGCCTTCAGCGGTGCGCCCCGGGGCGGGTGCGCGCCGCATCTGTGCGATACTGCGCAGCCGCGCTGCCTGGCGCCGTTGCATTCGCAAAGTGCGGATGCCGGCGTTTCCCTGAGGGCATCGCACGCCATCCCCTCTCGATGCCGTCCAGTCCCTCCCCAGCGCGCCGTTGACCCTCGCGCCCTGCCATGACCGAAGCCTTCTACGCCGCCCCATCCGCCGCCGACGCCCCCATCGAAATCGAAACCGCACCGGAGCCACGCTTTGCCGTGATCTGGATGCACGGCCTGGGCGCCGATGGCGGCGATTTCGTGCCGGTGGTGCCCGAGCTTGGCTTGCCCCCGAGCGCTGCGGTCCGCTTCGTCTTTCCGCACGCGCCGCTGATTCCGGTGACCTGCAACGGCGGCTATATCATGCGTGCCTGGTACGACATCGTGTCGCTCAACGACGCGCGCCGCCACGCCGACGAGAGCGGCATCCGCGCGTCGCGGGAAACGATCCGCGCGCTGATCGCCCGCGAGAACGCGCGCGGCATCCCGAGCTCGCACATCGTGCTGGCGGGCTTCTCGCAAGGCGGCGCGATGGCCTATCTGGCCGGACTGACCCATCCCGAGCCGCTGGCCGGCATCATCGCGCTGTCGACCTATCTGGCCTCGCCCGCGCTGCTGGACGCCGAGGCCGCGCCGGCCAACGCCGCCACGCCGATCTTCGCCGCGCATGGCGCGCAGGACGACGTCGTGCCGCTGGCGCTTGGCACGCAGGCGCGCGACCTGTTGCAGCAACGCGGCTATCCGCTGACGTGGCAAACCTATCCGATGCCCCATTCGGTCTGCCTCGAGGAGATCGCCGACATCGGTGTCTGGCTTGGCCAGCGGCTGGCGTCGGCCGGCGCCGGTTCCGCGGCTTGATACCGCTGCCGCTGCCGCTGCCATTGCCGTTGCCCACTCGCATCGACTGACCGCGCCAATTTCCGTTCGTCGGGCACACCACCGCCCATCCGATTCGTTTTCCGATGTCAGCGACTCCTTCCGCTCCCCTGCTCGATTTCGATACCCGCAAGGCGCTGCTTTTCGCGCTGGCCGCCGAGCGCCTGTCGGCCTATTACGAGCATGGCAAATGGATGACCGACGCGCAGGGCGCGACGCTGGCCGCGCAATGGCTGTCGCGTTCGCGGCTGCAATTGGCGCTGAGCGAGCGCCGGCTGCTGTCGGAGCTGAGCGATCGGCTGGCACGCCAGCTCGCCGAGACGCTGTCGCGCGCGGCCGGGCTGTACGCCGCGCATGAAATGATGGAAGCGCTGGACCCGAACTATCAATCGGCCTTCGCGCACGACATGCTCGACGAATGCGAGCGGCTGCTGCGCGAAAACGGCGTGCAGGACTGAGCCGCCCCGCTCTACCGCCCCGGATTCAATCGGCGAGCTTGCGCAGCGCCTCGTAGGCGGTGGCCAGGTGGTAAGGCGTGGTCGACGGCATCTCGCCGCGCAGCACCGCGTCGTCGGGGCCGATGCATTCGTGCCAGCCGCGCGCATGCAGGAAACGGCCAGGGAAAGCCGCCAACCATCGCGCCAGCGCGGCGCGTCCCTCTTCGTCGCCACGCAGCGCCAGCGCCCGCGCGTATTCGGTCTGCGCCCAGATCCGTTGCGTCGCATCGATGATGTGCCCGTCGGCGCCTAGCGCCGCGGCCACGCCCTCGGTCTGCGGTGCCACGCCATGGCGCTGCGCGAACGCACAGCCGCGCGTCAGCGACTCGCCCAGTTCGCAGGCGCCGAACACCGACGGCGCCATCGCCAGCAGCGAATACCACTCGAACTGGTGGCCCGGCTCGATGCGGTTGTCGGCCGTGCCCAGCGGCAGCTCGGCGACGCAGCCATTGGCCGGATCGACGAAAGTCCGCTGGACCTGCTGCGCGATCTCCCGCAGGCGCTGCACATACCACTGGTCGGCCGTGGCCTCATAGGCTGCCAGATAGGCCTCGGTCAGATGCATCACCGGGTTCTGCAGCACCGCCTCCCGCTCGACGGTGAAGTCGCGCGCCAGCGCGGCGTGGTACAGCCCGTCGGGAATGCCAAATTTCGTTTCGATCAGCGCGACGGTATCGTCCAGCACCGCACGAGCGTCCGCATTGCCGCTGCGGCGCCAGTACGCAGCGCAGGCGAACACGACGAAGGCGTGCGTGTACAGGTCCTTGCCGGTATCGAGCGGCGCGCCGCCGGCGTCGATGCTGTAGTACCAGCCCCCGTCCGGGTCGGCGAACCGCCGGCGCAGCGCGGCGAACAGCGTATCGGCATGCGCGATCCGGTCGGGCTGGCGCGAAAACACGTAGAGCTGCCGCGCGCACGCCATCGCCCGATAGCGCTGCACCGGCAGGGGGCTGGCATCGTGCCCCGCCAGCGCCTCGTAGGGCAAGCCGATCGATTCGTGCCAGCCGGGGCCGGTCCACAGCGGCAGCACCGTGGAGTCGTAGTGCGCCAGCAGCGAGGCGACGGCGGCGCCCAGGTCGGCGGATGTGTTCGAAGCGGCGGAGGAGGAAATGCGGCTCATCGAGACAAGGAGGTCGGCGGCGGGGCACGGGCGGGGGCACGCGCAAGCGCAGAAGATACTGTAAATGCCCACGAAACAAAAGCGGCGGACCGGACGGCGCCCCAGGCCGAATTCCCGCGGCTCAACTGCTACGATGAATCAGGTAGCAAGGGGGGCCCCGCCATGCCGAACACATCCCTGTCCCTGTCCGACCAGCACCGTACCGTGGTGCTGCACGTGATCGAGCTGCAGCCGCAGGCCTACACCTGGCAGATGGTGCTCGAGGAACACTGCGGCAGCGCCGACTGCGACTGCATCATCGAGGCGCACGCCGAATGGCCCACGCAGGCCGAGGCGCAGGCGGCCGGCTGGGCCGAATGCAATCGGCTGCTGAACGGCCCCCGCGTCGCCACGGAACACTGAGCCGGGGCGCCGGCGCTTGAACGCCGGCCGATATGCACTACGCTGAAGACGTCGGGTCTCCGCCCGACGCGGGTCTGCTGCGCGCTCGCGACCTGGCTTGACGGCACCTTGCCGGCAGGGCGCAGACGCCGTCGGCGTCTCACTGGACCCGATCCGACCGACTCTCACCACGACGGGAGACCCCCACTGGCCACCGGCGCCGCGGCGCACCGGCAAGCGGGGCTGTTCCGCTCGCAGGGAGACCGCCATGGAAAAGCCAGTGATCAGTCCGCGCCGCTTCGTCGAGATGGTCAATGCGCGGCTGCCCAGCCATCCGCTGTATCGCGAAGGCATGCACGTGTACGCGGTACCGCGCCATGCCGAACATCCGCGCAGCCTGGTCTGCGTGGGCCCCAGGGGCACGGTGGGCGTCTGTACCGCGATCGAGACCATCGTGCGCAACGAATACGATGTCGAGCCGGACATCCCGCGCGAGTGGCATCACGACATCCCGCCCTGCGCGCCGAATATCCGCCGCGCCCATCTTCCGGCGCAGGCACGCCAGTCCTGACCGCGTGCCCTGCCCGGTCGGCGCCGTCAAACCTCCGCCGCCTCGGCCGTCTCGCGGGTTTCCCGGGCGGCCCGGCCCGTGCCGGTATCATCCTCCGGCGTCAGCTGCATGAAGATCCACGCCGACGCCGACGTAATCAGCCCGACGCAGACGAAGGTGGCATGAAACGCCGGCAACGGTCCGGCCTGCGCGTGCTCCTGCAATACGCGGTTGAAGGTGCCCAGCAGCGCGCCGGCCGAAGTCACCGCCAGGCTCATCGCCAGCATCTGCACCATCGACAGCAGGCTGTTGCCGCCGCTGGCGCTGGCGCCGCCGAGGTCTTTCAGCGTGACCGTATTCATCGCGGTGAACTGGATCGAATTGACGGCGCCGAACAGCGCCAGCTGGCACAGCACCAGGGGCAGCGGCAGCGTCGGCGAAATCAGCCCGAACGAGGCGATCACCAGGCCCACCACGAAGGTATTGGTCACCAGCACGCGCCGATAGCCGTGCCGCTCGATCAGGCGGGTCGCCACGCGCTTGGACAGCATGCCGGCCGCGGTCACCGGCAGCATCATCAGGCCGGCGTACAGCGGCGAGTAGCCAAGGCAAACCTGCAGCGTCAGCGGGATCAGGAACGGCATCGCGCCATTGCCGGTGCGCGCGAACAGATTGCCCAGCAGGCCCACGCTGAAGCTGTGGATGCGGAACAGCGTCAGCGGAAACAGCGGCTGCGTGCGCCGCGCCGCGTGCAGCGCGTAGGCGGTCAGCGCCGCCAGGCTGGCGATCAGCAGCATCAGCACGGTGGCGTGCTCGAAGCCGAAGTCCGCCAGGCC
Source organism: Cupriavidus sp. UGS-1 (assembly GCF_021213615.1). NCBI lineage: Bacteria > Pseudomonadati > Pseudomonadota > Betaproteobacteria > Burkholderiales > Burkholderiaceae > Cupriavidus > Cupriavidus sp. UGS-1. Next base: position 88,780 of record NZ_JAJQJF010000020.1, read on the forward strand.
GTCGAGCGCGAAGGAGATCGTCACCATCGCGGTCGCGAGGAAGGCGTAGCCGGCGAGGTCGAAGCGGCCGGTCTCGGCCAGGCGGCTGTCCGGCATATAGCGAAGCGTCGCCAGGCCGCCCAGCAGCCCGACCGGCACGTTGATCAGGAAGATCCAGTGCCACGATAGCGCCTGCGTCAGCCAGCCGCCCAGCGTCGGCCCGATCAGCGGGCCGATCATGCCGGGGATGGCGACGAAGCTGAGCGCCTGCAGGAACTGCTCGCGCGGAAAGGTCCGCAGCACCGCCAGCCGCCCGACCGGCAGCAGCATTGCGCCGCCGACGCCCTGCACCACGCGCGCCGCCACCAGGAACGGCAGGCTCTGCGCATAGGCGCACAGCAGCGAGCCCAGCACGAACAGCGCGATCGCCAGCTGGAAGATCCGGCGCGTGCCGAAACGGTCGGCCAGCCAGCCCGACGCCGGGATGATCACCGCCATCGTCAGCGAGTACGCGATGATCACCGACTGCATCCGCAGCGGACTCTCGCCGAGGCTGGCCGCCATCGCCGGCAGCGCGGTATTGACGATGGTGCTGTCCAGCGTCTGCATGAAGAAGCCGACCGCGACGACCCACAACATCACCTTGCGCGTGCGGGCTTGGCTGTCCTGGGTGGGCGTCATGCGGCTGCAATTCCATGGAGACAAGTCAATACAGCACCATACGCCACATCGTTGCGGTACGACAAGGCCGGCAGCCGGCCCGCCGTGCGCGTAGGACGCGGACCGATGCCGCCGGCGCTGATCGCTGCCTAGACTGGCCGATGTCCCGACCCCAAAGGACCCAAGGAGGCAGAGATGAACAAGGCTCGCATGACCACGCTGGCCACGCTTGCCGGCGTCGCCAGCGTTGGTGCGGCACTGCTGCTGGCCGCGCGCTCGCGCGAACCCGTGCGCAACCCGCACGTGCCCGAGCCGGACAAGGATGTGGAACTGGACCCTTACCTGGGGCGCTGGTACGAGATGGCGCGCTACGACAACCACTTCGAGCAGGGCGCCGACGCGGTCACCGCCGAGTACAGCCTGCGGCCGGATGGATTGCTCGACATCGTCAACCGCGCCGGCCGCGACGCGACCGGCAAGCCTCGCATCTCGCGCGGCAAGGCGCGCGTGGTGCCGGATAGCCGCAACGCCAAGTTCAAGGTGTCATTCTTCGGACCGTTCTATGTCGGCGACTACTGGATCCTGGACCACGCCGAAGACTACAGCTGGTCGATCGTCGGCGAGCCGTCGGGGCGCTATCTGTGGATCCTGACGCGCGCCCGCGACCCGGAGCCGGCACTGCGCTCGCAACTGCTGCATCGGGTCGCCGAGCTCGGCTACGACGTCGACGCGCTGCGGATGACCGAACACGCGACGCTGCAGGAAGCGCCGGCGCCCGCGGCGCCGGCCTGAGGCAGCCCGAGCCGCCGGCTTCGCCGATGCACCGATCGCGAAGCCGGCGTGCGTGGCTCAGTGCCAGCGGCCGTGGTCGCGCCAGCGCGCCTCGCGGTAGCCGTCGTGGCGGTGCCAGCCGCGGGCGTAGCCATACGGCGGGCCGTAGCGGACCGGCGCGGGAGCGACCACCACCGGGCGGGGCGCCACGACCACCGGCGCCGGCGCATAGGCGACCGGGGCCGGCGCATAGACAGGCGCGGGAGCATAGACCGGGGCCGGCCGGTAGACCGGGGCCGGCGCGACCACCACGCCCGGCACGCCGACGCCGATATGGATGTCCACCCCGGCATGCGCCGCGGCGCTGGCTGCCAGCATGGCACCGCCCACAGCGGCCATTGCGAGAATCCGTTTCATGGCTGTCCCCCTGAGGAACCGTTGAACATGGGCGTACTGTATGCGGCGGCGCCGTAATATTGGCCTCGGGAAGTGTTGCATTTGTGACGCTGTATTACGCGTCCGGATGTCCGCTGCGGCGCGTCGATGGTCGCGGCTACTTTTGCGGGATCGGCAAGAAAGCAGAAAACCCGTCGGCAAATTGCCTGCGAGGCGAGAACAAACCCGGCCTTCGCATCGTCAAACGGCTATCCCCGTCACAGGAGAACCTCGATGAAGACACTGACTCTTGCATCCGAATCGTCCTGCCTTGGCCATTCCGGCCGCACCGACCCTCGCCGCCACCCGCACCGCCCTGCCGGTCGCCTCGCCCGCTTCGGTGCCGCCGCGCTCGGCGCGCTGGCCTTCAGCGTCCCCGCCCTGGCGGCGGACCTGACGCCGCAGACGGCTGGCCCCTTCACCTATGTTTGCGGCGGCGTAGCCGAAGACGAGCAACAAGCGATGCGTGCCGAGGCCCGCAACTACGACATGGGCCTGCTGATGACCGAAGGCCCGCGCGGCGAATACCTGTCCGATGTCGATATCACGCTGTCGCGCGGCGGCAAGCAGGTCGCCAACTTCCGCTCGACCGGACCGCGCTGCCTGATCAAGGGGCCGAAGGGCACTTACCAGGTCACCGCGGACTATCAGGGCAAATCCAAGCGCACCACGCTGAGCGCCGGGCAGCGCAACAAGCAGTTGCGCTGGTAGGTCCGGCCCCACGATCATCGTTGCGTACGGCGGCCTGCGGGCCGCCGCTGCATTGGCGCGCTCGAATCCCCCGGTCTCAGCGCAGATACCCCGCCCCGCGAAACCACTCGACCGCATCGCGCAGCCCTTCCCGATACGGCCGCGGCCGGTAGTCCAGTTCGCGGCGCGCCTTGTCCGAGCTGAAGTACATCCGGTAGCGCGACATCGCCAGCCCGTCGACCGTCAGCAGCGGCTCGGTGCCGCGCCGCCGCGCGATCGCCTCGGACAGATGCGCGAACGGGATCAGCGGCCAGCGCGGCAGCGGCACCAGCGGCCCGCGGCGGCCGGTCAGCTCGGCGATATCGCGCAGCATCTGCCGCAGCGGCACGTCCTCGCCGCCGAGGATATAGCGCTCGCCGATGCGTCCGCGTTCGAGCGCGAGCCAATGCCCCTGCGCGACATCGTCGACATGCGCGAGGTTGAGGCCGGTATCGACGAAGGCCGGAATGCGCCCGCTGGCCGCTTCGACGATCACGCGGCCGGTGGGCGTAGGCCGGATGTCGCGCGGCCCGATCGGTGTCGAGGGATTGACGATCACGGCTGGCAGCCCGCCCGCAATCTCCCGTTCGACCGCGCGCTCGGCCAGCACCTTGCTGCGCTTGTACGCCCCGATCGCCTGCTGCGGCGACAGCGTGGCGGTCTCGGTGACCGGCGCGGCCGCGCCCTGCACGCGCAGTGTGGCGACGCTGCTGGTATAGACGACCTTTTCGACGCCGCAGCGCCGCGCCGCGGCCATCATCGTCTCGGCGCCGACCACATTGGTGCGGACGATTCCCTCGGGCTCGGGCGCCCACAACCGGTAATCCGCCGCCACGTGGAACAGATAGCGGACCCCGCGCATCGCGCGCTCGACCGATTTCGGGTCGCACATGTCGCCCTCGACGATACGCACCGGCAAGCCTTCGAGATTGCCGCGCGGGCTGCCGGCGCGAACCAGCACGCGCACGCGCCAGCCGTGCGCGAGCCCTTGCCGCGCCACCGCCGAGCCCAGAAAACCCGATGCGCCGGTCACCAGAACGTCGTCGTCGATGCTTTCCATCGGGCTCTCCATCGTTGCTGTCGATCGTGCGGTCGATCGGGCGGTCGATCAGGCGGTCGATCGTGCCGCCCCTGGCGCCGGGCAGAGGCGCTGACGCGGGTATATAGTAACCACCGTACGACGGGAAGCGACGCTTCCCGGACACCGATGGCGCTGTGTCGACAGGGTATTGCCAGGGGGAACGTCTCCATGCGGGTGATTCTGGCTCAGCCGCGCGGCTTCTGCGCGGGCGTGGTAAGAGCGATCGAGATCGTCGATCGCGCGCTGGTCAAGCACGGCGCGCCGGTCTACGTGCGGCACGAGATCGTCCACAATCGCCATGTGGTCGACACCCTGCGCGACAAGGGCGCGCGTTTCGTCGAGGAGCTCGACGAGGTGCCGGCCGACGCGGTGACGATCTTCAGCGCGCACGGCGTCGCGCGCAGCGTCGAGGAAGAAGCCCGGACGCGCCAGCTGCATGCGATCGACGCGACCTGCCCGCTGGTGATCAAGGTCCACAACCAGGGCCGGCAATACGCGGCCAGCGGCCGCATCGTGATCCTGATCGGCCATGCCGGCCATCCCGAGGTGGTCGGCACCATGGGCCAGATTCCCGGCCGCGTGATCCTGGTACAGAACGAGGCCGAGGTCGCGCAGCTGGACCTGGCCGCCGATACCCCGCTCGCCTATGTCACCCAGACCACGCTGAGCGTCGACGATACGCGCGGCATCATCGCGGCCCTGGAACGGCGCTTCCGCGATCTGGTCGGACCCGATACACGCGACATCTGCTATGCCACGCAGAATCGCCAGAGCGCGGTGCGCGAGCTGGCCACGCAGGTCGACGTGCTGCTGGTGATCGGCGCACCCAACAGTTCGAATTCCAACCGCCTGCGCGAGATCGGCAGCGAGAGCGGCGTGCCGTCCTATCTGATCGCGGACGGCAGCGAGCTCGACCCGGCCTGGGTGCGCGATGCCGCCGTGGTCGGCATCACCGCCGGCGCATCGGCGCCGGAGGCGATGGTCGAGGACGTGCTGGCCGCGCTGCGCCGGCTGGGCACGGTCGAAGTCAGCACGATGAATGGCCGCGAGGAAAACGCGCAGTTCCGGCTGCCGGCCGAACTGGCCGGCGTCACGATGGCCTGAAGCCGCCGGGCGCAGCGCGATCCCGCCCAGGCATCCATCCACCCACATCGAAGGAGGAAGCGCGCCTTGGCCATCCCCCTGCTCCAGGTCGCCCGCGTCGGCGCCTATGTGGTCCGCCAGCGGCTGGCCGGCCGCCAGCGCTATCCGCTCGCGCTGATGCTCGAGCCACTGTTCCGCTGCAACCTGGCCTGCGCCGGCTGCGGCAAGATCGACTACCCCGAGCCCATCCTGAACCAGCGCCTGTCGCTCGACGAGTGCCTGGCTGCAGTCGACGAATGCGGGGCGCCGGTGGTGTCGATCGCCGGCGGCGAGCCGCTGCTGCACAAGGAGATGCCGGCCATCGTCGAGGGCATCGTCGCGCGCCGCAAGTTCGTCTACCTGTGCACCAACGCGCTGCTGATGGAGAAGAAGCTCGACGCCTACCGGCCCAGCCCCTATTTCGTCTGGTCCGTGCACCTGGACGGCGATGCCGGGATGCACGACCGCGCGGTCTGCCAGCCCGGCGTCTACGAGCGCGCGGTCGCCGCGATCCGCGCCGCCAAGCAGCGCGGCTTTCGGGTCAACATCAATTGCACGCTGTTCAACGATGCCGACCCGGAGCGCGTCGCCCGCTTCTTCGACTCGGTCAAGGCGATGGGCGTGGACGGCATCACCGTCTCGCCAGGCTATGCCTACGAGCGCGCGCCCGACCAGCAGCATTTCCTGCACCGCGGCAGGACGCGCCAGCTGTTCCGCGACATCCTCGCGCGCGGCCGGCGCGGCCGCCAATGGGCCTTCAGCCAGTCGACGCTGTTCCTCGATTTCCTCGCCGGCAACCAGACCTACCGCTGCACGCCCTGGGGCAATCCCGCGCGCACCGTGTTCGGCTGGCAGCGTCCCTGCTATCTGCTGGGCGAAGGCTATGCGGCGACGTTTCGAGAGCTGATGGAGGACACCGACTGGGACGCCTATGGCACCGGCAACTATGAGAAATGCGCCAACTGCATGGTGCACAGCGGCTACGAGGCCACCGCGGTCGCCGATACCGTCGCGCATCCGCTGAAGGCGATGCGCGTGGCGCTGCGCGGCGTGCGCACCGATGGGCCGATGGCGCCCGATATTCCGCTGGACGGACAGCGCCCGGCCGAGTATGTGTTCTCGCGCCATGTCGAGATCAAGCTCGAGCAGATCCGCCGCGGGGCGGCGGAATCGGCCGATTCGGCCGATTCCGGCAACGCCGCCCGCGCGCCAGAACCGGACCGCCGGGCCACGGCCCTGCATTGAACGCGCATGGACTGGGCGAGACTGGCCGGCGCCATCCTGACCGTGCTGGCATCGGGCTATGCCGCGGCGGCGTGGTGGGCCAGCCGCCGCCCCATCGCTGCGCCACTGGTGCGAAGCGATGACGGCCTCGCGCCGGTGACGGTGCTCAAGCCGCTGTGCGGCGACGAGCCGCGCCTGTACCGCAATCTCGCGACCTTCTGCCGGCAGCGCCATCCGCGCTTTCAGCTGGTGTTCGGCGTATCGGAGGCCGACGATGCCGCGCTGGCGGTGGTCGAGCGATTGCGGCGCGCCTTCCCCGACTGCGATATCGCCGTGGCGATCGGCGCGCAGGGGCCCGCGGCGGCACGGCCGAACGTCACCCCCATCAATCCGAAGGTCGCCAACCTGATCGCGATGCTGCCGCTGGCACGCCACGAACGGCTGGTGATCGCGGACAGCGATATCGCGGTGCGCGCCGACTATCTGCGGCGCGTCACCGCGCCGCTGGCCGATCCGCGCGTCGGCATCGTGACCTGCCTGTATCGCGGCCGGCCGCTGCGTGGCGCATGGGCGCGGCTCGGTGCCCAGTTCATCGACGAGTGGTTCGTCCGCGCGGTGCGCGTCGCGCAGGCGGGCGGCAGCCAGCGCTTCGGCTTCGGCGCGACCATCGCGTTGCGGCACGAGGTGCTGCTGCGGATCGGCGGCTTCGCGGCCGTGGCGGACCGGCTCGCCGACGACTACTGGCTCGGCGAGCTGACCCGCCGGCAAGGCTTGCTTACCGTGCTGTCGGACGTGGAGGTCCGCACCGATATCGCGGAAACCACGCCGCGCGCGCTGTGGTCTCACGAATTGCGCTGGCTGCGGACGCTGCGCGCGCTCGATCCGGCCGGCTTCGCGCTGGTCTTTCTGACCTTCACCTGGCCGATGCTGGTGTTGGGGCTGCTGCTGGCGCCCTCGCGTGCGGTCGTGCTGCTGGCCGCGCTTGGGGTGCTGGCCCGCTCGGCGCGCTGCCGCGATGCCGGCGCGGCGCTGCGCGCGCCGTGGCGCGATACGCTGCTGCTGCTCGAATGGACGGTCGCGATGGCGGGACGGCAGGTGCGCTGGCGCGGTGCGCGTCTTGCCATCGAGTGGACGCGCGATGGGATGGCGAGCGCCGCTGCCCTCTCCCCCGGCCCCTCTCCCACAGGTGGGAGCGGGGAGAACACCAGTGGCCCGTCTCCGAAGCAGCGGTTTGCTGCCCTCTCCCCCGCCTCCTCTCCCGCAGGTGGGAGAGGGGAGAACATCGGGAACTCGTCTTCTGGCTCGAGGTTTGCTCCCCTCTCCCGCTTCCGGGAGAGGGGCTGCGGGAGAGGGCCAGCCCACGCAAACAAAACAAGCCCGCGACCGCAACACCCTTCCGTCTCACGGAGGCCCCGATGAAGACCCTGTTCCTGCAAGCGCCCTCCTTCGATGGCTTCGATGGCGGTGCCGGGTCGCGCTATCAGGCCAGGCGCGAGATCCGCTCGTTCTGGTATCCGACCTGGCTGGCGCAACCGGCGGCGCTGGTGCCGGACAGCCGCCTGCTCGACGCACCGGCCGACGGCCTGAACCTCGAGCAGACGCTGGCCATCGCCGGCCAATACGAACTGGTGATCGTGCATACCAGCACGCCGTCGTTCCCGGCCGACGTGCGTTTCGCGCAGGCGTTGAAGGCGCGCTATCCGGCCATCCGGCTCGGCATGGTCGGCGCCAAGGCCGCGGTCGACCCCGGCGGCACGCTGGCCGCCAGCGAGGCGATCGACTTCGTCTGCCGCGAGGAATTCGACTACACCTGCCGCGACGTCGCCGCCGGCCTGCCGTTGCCGCGGATCGCCGGGCTAAGCTATCGCGCCCCCGATGGCGCGATCGAGCACAACCCGCCGCGTCCGATGATCGAGGACATGGACGCGCTGCCGTTCGTCTCGCCGGTCTACCGGCGCGACCTGAACATTCGCCACTACTTCATCGGCTATCTGCTGCACCCCTATGTCTCGATCTACACCGGCCGCGGCTGCCGCTCGCGCTGCACGTTCTGCCTGTGGCCGCAGACGGTCGGCGGCCATCGCTACCGCGTGCGGTCGCCCGAGAACGTGCTGGCCGAGGTCGAATGGATCCGGCGCAATATGCCGGAGGTGCGCGAGATCATGTTCGACGACGACACCTTCACCGACTTCAGGCCGCGGGTGGAGGAGATCGCGCGCGGGCTTGGCAGGCTGGGCGTGACATGGTCTTGCAATGCCAAGGCCAACGTCCCCTACAGCACGCTGAAGATCATGAAGGACAACGGCCTGCGGCTGCTGCTGGTCGGCTACGAATCGGGCGACGACCAGATCCTGCTGAACATCAGGAAGGGCCTGCGCACCGATATCGCGCGGCGCTTCACCGAGGACTGCCGCAAGCTCGGCATCACCATCCACGGCACCTTCATCCTCGGCCTGCCGGGCGAGACGCGCGAGACCATCGAGAAGACCATCGCGTTCGCACAGGAAATCAATCCGCATACGATCCAGGTCTCGCTGGCCGCGCCCTACCCCGGCACCGCGCTGTACCGGCAGGCGCTCGACAACGGCTGGCTGGCGGACGACAAGGTGATCCCGCTGGTCAACGATCGCGGCGTGCAGCTGGCGGCGATCAGCTATCCGCATCTGTCGCGCGACGAGATCTATCACGGCGTCGAGACCTTCTACCGCCGCTTCTATTTCCGGCCGTCCAAGATCTGGGAAATCACCCGCGAAATGATGGGCAGCTGGGAAATGACGCGGCGCCGGCTGCGCGAGGGCGTCGAGTTCTTCCGCTTCCTGCATACCCACGAGGCCTGATTCTGCCAAGCCCGATCCCGCCAACGCCACCGACAAGGACCGCACCGAACGCAGCGGCCGCGGCAGCCGCCGCCGCGGCAACGCGCCGCACGCGCCCACGCGCGCTGATCGTGACCGCCGACGACTTCGGGCTGCATCCGGCGGTCAACGAGGCGGTCGAACTGGCGCATCGGCACGGCGTACTCGACGCCGCCAGCCTGATGGTCGGGGCGCCGGCCGCGGCCGACGCCGTCTCGCGCGCGCACCGGCTGCCGACGCTGCGCGTCGGCCTGCACCTGGTACTGGCCGACGGACCGTCGGTGCTGCCGCCGGCCGCGATCCCGGACCTGGTCGACGCCGCCGGCCGCTTCGGCAGTGCGATGGCGCGCGACGGGCTGCGCTTCGTGCTGTCCGATTCGGTGCGCCGCCAGCTGGCCGCCGAGATCCGCGCGCAGTTCGCCGCCTTCGCCGCGACCGGTCTCGCGCTCGATCACGTCAATACCCACAAGCATTTCCATCTGCATCCGACCGTGTTGTCGCTGATCCTGGCCATCGGCCGCGACTACGGCCTGCGCGCGATGCGGCTGCCGCGCGAGGCCGGCGCGCCGTGGTGGCTGCGCCCATGGCTCGCGCTGCTGCGCCGGCGCCTCGATGCCGCCGGCATCGCGCACAACGACTATGTGATCGGTATCGCCCGCAGCGGCGCGATGGACGAACCGGCCTTGCTGGCCGCCCTGCGCGCGCTGCCGCCCGGCGTAGGCGAACTCTATCTGCATCCGGCCACCGAATCGGGCGAGCGGATCGCGCCGTCGATGCGCGGCTACCGCCATGCCGACGAGCTGGCCGCGCTGCTGTCGCCGCATGTGCGTACCGCGCTGGAACGGGCGGCACCGCGGCGCGGCGGCTTCGCCGACCAGCTGCCCGCGCGCATCGGCGACGGCGGGCCCTGTGCGTCGCCGGGGTGGCCCCGATGAAGCGGCTCGGACTGCTGGCCGGCCTGATCGGGCTGATCGCGCTGGGCGCGCTGATCGTGCACCAGGGCGTGGGCCAGATCGCGGCCACCGTCGCGCGCGCCGGCTGGCCGCTGCTGTGGCTGCTGCCGGTGCACGGCGTCGCGATCGCGCTCGATGCGCGCGCCTGGCAGGGGCTGCTGCGCGCCGCGGCGCCCATGGCCCGTCCCGGCATGCTGTTCCTGTGGTGGGTCGCCAGCGTGCGCGAGGCCGTCAACCGGCTGCTGCCGACGGCCAATGTCGGCGGCGAGCTGGCCGGCATCCGGCTGGGCAGGCTGCAGGTCGGCGACACCAGCGCGGTCACCGCCAGCGTGGTCGTCGAGGTCATGGTCACGCTGTTTTCGCAGTACCTGTACTGCGTGATCGGCGTGCTGTTGCTGATCGCCGCGATCCCCGGCGGCCATCAGGAACAGCGCGCGCTGACGATCGGCGGCGGGCTGCTGCTGTCGCTGCCGTTGCCTGTCGCGTTTGCGCTGGCGCTGCGGCATGGCGCGCTGTTCGCGCGGCTCGAACGGCTGGCGCGGCGCCTGCTGGGCGAGGAACACCGGATGGTCGATGCGATCGCCGGCGCCGACCTCGGCGCCGGCCTGGACCAGCGCATCCGCGCGCTGCTGGGACGCCTGCGCACGCCGGTCGCCGCCGCGGTCTGGCAGCTGCTGGGGCTGACCGCCGGCACCGTCGAGACCTGGTTCGCGCTGCGGTTGCTCGGCCATCCGGTGTCGTTCGGCGAGGCGCTGGCGATCGAGTCGTTGACGATGGCCGCGCGCAATATGGCCTTCTTCGTGCCGGGCGGGCTCGGCGTGCAGGAGGCGGTGGTGATGCTGCTCGGACAGCTGCTGGGCATCGACGCGCAGACCGCGCTGTCGCTGGCGCTGGTGCGGCGCGCGCGCGAGGTGCTGTACGGCGTGCCGGCGCTGCTGTCGTGGCAGTGGTTCGAGGTGCGCCGCTGGCGCGACCGGCATGGCAAGCCCGGCTCGGCCGCACGGGGCCGTCCGCGATGAGGCGCCGCGCTTCAGCGGCTGCCGGCCTGGCGCGCGTTGTGGTCGGTCAGGTAGCGGATCAGTCCGTCGATGCCGTCACGCTCGACGATGTCGGCGAACTGGCGGCGATAGACCTCGATCAGCCACGCGCCCATCATGTTGATGTCGTAGATCTTCCAGCCGTCGACGCCGCGCCGCAGCCGATAGTCGATCTGATTCTCGTCGCCGGCGGTGATCACGCGGGTGCGCACCACCACGTCGTCGGCGTTGGCGCCGGCCTGCGCCGGCGTATAGCGGAACTCGACGTCCTGGCCGCGCAGCTGCGACAGCGACAGCGCATAGGTGTGGACCAGCAGCGTGCGGAACTGCTCGACCAGCTGCTGCTGCTGCACCGGATTGGCGGTACGCCAGGCGGGACCGAGCGCCAGCCGCGTGGTGCGCGCGAAATCGGTGTACGGAAGGAACTGGCGCCGCACCACGGCCACGACGCTGGCCTGGTCGCCGGCGCTGGCCGCGCGATCGGATCGCACCGCGGCGATCACGCCTTCGACGGCGGTGCGGACCTGGCGGTCGGGCGCGGCCCGCTCGGCGGCGTTGGCAGGCAGGGAACAGATCAGCGCGGGCACTGCGATGGCCAGCGCGGGAATCGGCGAATGGGGACGGATATGGAACATGATCGGCAATCCGGCTGCATGGCAAGGCGAGCGATCGAGTATAGCCCCGCGGCGGCGGCCGTTGCAGCGCCGGCTGGCAAGGCCTTGCCGACATGCTGACCGCGGCCATCACCCGCCTGGTGATGCTGGCCACGGCGCGCGCCTGGCTGACCATCGCGCTGGCGGCCGTGGTCTGCGCCGGCAGCGGCTGGTACGCGGCGCGGCACTTCGCGATCAATACCGATATCGGCCGGCTGCTCGATCTCGACGCGCCCTGGGCGCGCTACGATGCCGCGCTGAACCAGGCCTTCCCCGACCGCGATCGCCTGATCCTGGCGGTCGTGCAGGCACCGGTCCCCGAGCTGGCCGAGGCCGCCGCCGATGCGCTGGCGCAGTCCTTGCGCGAACAGCCGTCGCACTTCGAGGCGGTGCGCCAGCCCGGCGGCGGCGCCTTCTTCGCGCGCAACGGCCTGCTGTTCGTCGATACGCCGGCGCTGGCCCGGCTGACGCGCGACCTGACCGATGCGCGCCCGCTGCTGAACGCGCTGGCGCGCGATCCGAGCCTGCGCGGGCTGGCCGATACGCTGTCGGTCTCGCTCGGCCTGCCGCTGCAGATGGGCCAGGTCACGCTGGCACAGATGGCGCCGCTGCTCGCACGCAGTGCGATGACGCTGGAACAGGTGCTGGCGGGCCGGCCGGCGGCGCTGTCCTGGCGCACGCTGGCCGACCCGACGCCCGCGGCCGGACCGGCGCTGGCCTTCGTCGCGGTCAGCCCCGTACTCGATTACGGCGACCTGCAGGCCGGCGCCGATGCCTCGGCCGCGATCCGCGCCAGCGCGGCGCAGCTGCAACTGGCGCAGCGCTACGCGGCCGAGGTGCGGCTGACCGGGCCGCAGGCGCTGGCCGACGACGAGTTCGCCTCGGTGGCCGACGGCGCCGCGCTGAACGGCGCGGTGACGGTGCTGGTGGTGATCCTGATCCTGTGGCTGGCGCTGCGTTCGGCGCGGCTGATCGTCGCCGTGCTGCTGAGCCTGTTCGCGGGCCTGGCCGTCACCGCCGCGCTCGGCCTGGCGATGGTCGGCGCGCTGAACATGATCTCGGTCGCGTTCGCCGTGCTGTTCGTCGGCCTCGGCGTGGACTTCGGCATCCAGTTCGGCGTGCGCTACCGGGCCGAGCGCCACGATCGCGACCATATCGTGACGGCGCTGGTCCATACCGCGCAGGCGCTGGCGATTCCGCTGTCGCTGGCGGCGGCGGCCACGGCCGCGGCGTTCTTCGCCTTCCTGCCGACCGACTATCGCGGCGTGGCAGAGCTGGGGCTGATCGCCGGCGTCGGCATGTTCGTCGCGTTCTTCACCACGGTCACGCTGCTGCCGGCGCTGATCCGCGTGCTGCAGCCCGACGGCGAGACGGTCGCGCCGGGCATCCGCTGGCTCGCGCCCGCCGACGACTTCTTCGAGCGCCATCGCAAGCCGGTGCTGTGGGTCACCTGCGGTGTCATCGTGGCCGCCTCGCCGCTGCTGACGCAGCTGCGCTTCGACTTCGATCCGCTGAACCTGAAGGACCCCGCCTCCGAATCGATGGCGACGCTGCGCGCGCTGAAGGACGCGCCGCAGGCGGGCACCGAGGATGTCAGCGTGCTGGCGCCGTCGCTGCAGCAAGCGCGCGCGCTGGCGGCGCGGCTGGCGGCGCGGCCGGAGGTGGCGCGCGTCACCACGCTCGACAGCTTCGTGCCGGCCGATCAGGACGCGAAGCTGCCGTTGATCGCATCGGCCGCGCAGGCGCTGCTGCCCGCGCTGACGCAGCCGGCCGCGCCGCCGTCCACCGACGCG